>JBBSHC010000735.1:0-2499 GCA_038253425.1 Leptolyngbyales cyanobacterium
TAGTTCAGCTTATCGGTACCGCAAAACCCTGGCAAAAACAGCACTTGCGGCGGCGGGCAGGTAGTCGCTCCTGGTGGTGCGGTCCGCAAAACAAACGGTTCTTGCCCTGGTAACGGCACAATGTTTTGACCAAAGACAAACCGCGCCCCCGCATCAGCCGCTGTAAACACGCCATCTAGCAGTCCGCTAAACAGTTTTAGTGCCTCGCGCGTAATGGGGAACTGAAAGACAAGAAAGCCGAGCAACAACTGCAACCCAATGCCCCCGATAATGACGCGCCAGGGAATCACTTTACGGTTTTCGGAAAAGAGCCATGCCACCAGACACAGCCCAAAGATGCCGAAAAAAGAAAGGATGTTGAGCAGGGGCATAGATTAAATTCTCCCTCTAAACGTGATTGCAGCAAGCTCATTGGCAAATTAGGATGATGCTTGAAGGCTGCTTCAGCGATCGCCCTCAGTAAGGCACATATCCTATACAGGGCACTTACCCCAAAGTTTACTCGCTTATTGTTAAGCCATCAGTAAGACAATACTCAAGGTAGACGACTTCAGCCTCTTTTTAACTAGGAAAATGCGGTTATTTCTCAAAACTTATCGGAACAAGGACGATCGCCGCAAAAGCCTGGTTAGGCAATGCAGAAATGTCGGCAATGCCCTCACCGAATGCATAGAAGCTGATCGTGTTTTCCCGAAGGTCGGATCTAGCAGTTGAAAGGTTGATAATAAAGCTAAATACCCTTTTTCTTGCCTGCATGGAAGCTTTTGAGCAAACCCCTCCCGATTGGACTCAACCTGCCGTTCACGCCGTAGAATTTTGCTGTCCCACCTGTCGATCGCTCAGCAAAGGCGCAAAGCGAGTCTGGATTAATCGGCGATCGCCCGTCTATACCGAAGACCATCGCCGCAAGTGGCAAGAGTTTTATGAGTGTCAGTGTAAACAGGTGTGGTGGGCATGGAGCAGCGATCGTCCGCCTTCAGAACTGACGAAGCAGGAACGGGAAGTTCCACCCCCCCGGTTCTTCAACCCATTCGACGATTTGTAAGACATGGAATGATTGAGCAGAAGCGTTTTAGAGCCTTCTAGCCGAAGAGCTTGCTCAGCTTGAACTATGGATTCAATGGCTATAGCGATCTCAAATCATTGATGAGAGAAAGATCCCCGACTTTTTCAAAAAGTCGGGGATCTGAAGAGCCGATGCTTGGTGCCCAATTATGGTGCCACGGCAAAGAGTTGGTCAGGCGTCAGGTTTAAGGTGGCAAACAGCGGCGATCGCTGCCTTTAAATGTGCCGCTTTCGGTGTAGCCGTTGTCCGTTAGTGTCAGTAACAGCACTGTTTCAAGCTGAGGATCAACAAGCCAGTATTCGGGAATGCCGCGCTCCTGGTATTGCGCTCGTTTAGCAATATAGTCTCGATCGTGCAACGTTGCCTCTGGCAAATCGCGCTGTAGCTCTCCAGGGCTAACAATCTCGGCATTGCTGAATGCGCCTAGAATTTGCTAGATTTACCCTCACCCTAGCCCTCTCCCACAGGCGAGGGAACAAGATTTCTAGCGCTCCTCTCCTGCGAGAGAGGGGTATAGCCTTCATTCAAGAAAGGGGGTGAGGGTAATTTATATCTCGGTTCAGCTTAGTTTGCAGGCTTTTGGTTTGCAGGCGTTTAGCTCACCGTTGCAGCCGAGGCACCATTCGCAGAGCCATTTGTAGATGCGATCGGTGCAGGATTCGTGATCAAGGGTGTGGCGGGACTGGAACTGCTGGTGCGGCTCTTCTTCCGGCGGGAGCCACCTGCCATTTCGTATTCCTGGCTGGTCTTACCATACCGACTGCCTACGCCCAGTAGCATCTTTTCTGATATTGCCATCACGTTTTGCTCTGCACTACTCACATCGTCTGCCAGCTTATCGATCGAGGAGAGCCTTATTGTAGACAGCCAGCTTAGACCGCAGGCTGTTGATGTTGCTGGTATAGGCATCTAGAGTCAGTCCACCGCCAAAATCAAGCTCTAAGCTGATGGAACGCAAGCTTTCCATGCGCCGCTCGGCTCGTTCTAACGCATCAGAATTCCGTTTACGACGTGCCATAATGCCCCCTGTGATTCGGTTTGCAACCAATACTGTAGACACGCGATCGCGCGACTCACCTGAGCAAAAACCAGCAAAATTAACGCGAGGCAAAGTTGCCACTTAAAAAATTTAGGGATGTTTACTGAGATAACAATCGACGGACTATCAAGCAGTATGCAAAGCGCTGCTTATGGCTGCAATCAGTCTGCTTCAATCATTTCAGTACCGACTTAAACGCGGCTTATCAATGTTTGAGTACTGGTTACTACGGTTTGAATGTTTGCTGCGAGGACGGCTACCAAGATAAAGCGGGACAGCGATGCCCTGGGCAGATGAAATTCGCCTCATCATAGAAAAACCCTGCGACCAAGCGCGAGGGCAAGTATCCTACCCTCAAGGGTGAAATGAGGAACGGATGAGACTCAATATACGA
>JBBSHC010000736.1:0-2499 GCA_038253425.1 Leptolyngbyales cyanobacterium
GCTAAAAAGCCCGTTATCGGGTCCTACTAGGAAACCTGTTGGCTGTGTAGCATTGTTACCAAGGGCAAGCGCGATCGCTCGTCGAGTGCCACCAACCCCCGGATCGACCACTGCTACATGCACTGTCCCTACTGGAAAGTGAGGGTAAGCGGTCATCAAAGTAAAGCGGGCTAGAGCAATGTTGTGCGGCGGAATTTGATGCGTCAAGTCAATGACAGCGATCGACGGATTGACTTGAGCAATAACCCCTTTCATCACCCCGACATAGCTATCACTTAAACCAAAATCACTCAAAAGAGTGAGAGTGCGATGCTCTACCACCTTTTGCCACTCGAATCAATACCGCTACAAAACTTTCTGCCAGCCTACCTAGAAATTGAACCGAGAGGTATCCATCGATTCCAGTTCTACAACCGCTTCAATCGACTGGTAGGCGGCATGTAAAGCATCTTCAAGAGTTTCGCTAGGTCCGATGAAGTGCCCGTAGCGGAGGGCATTCTTGCGCCCCTTATCTAACGGATGTAACCAATGCAGCCATAAACCTTTATCGGTCCCATGCTTGAAGACACGACTCAAGAAGATAGACCATCCTAAATAGCTGTTGATCGGCTGAGAGTCACTTGCGCCAGTCAGATCTACCTTTTGAACTGGCTCTTTTTGAACTGCTTGTGCTGGCTTGTAAGAAGTTTGCATCGTTCGCTGTTAATTGGTTTTTTAAAGCAGTCGATGCACCCACCACCGAAATTCCGACTATGCATCCATTGTGTGTTAGCGCCCACCCCGATAGCGTCTGCCAGGAGTGTTATTTCACAGCCTCAACTCTACGACTTGCGAAAGACTGGAAAGGGGGATGCTGGGCTGGTAGCTCAGTGGCGATCGGTAAAAGAACACCCAAAAGCGATGAAACGTCGTGGAAGCGGTTGGAATAGTTAATCACTTGCATACGAACCTGCGTCTGGATCTACAGTAGGCGCGTCTTTGATTCCACATTTGCTTGCACTGCAATTTCTCGGTAGGGCAGTGGCTAACAGAGCGGTGTGCGGACAGTTTAGCGAACCATCACTCAGCGATCGTAAAATTTGGTATCTTAAACTACTGTTTTGGTAGATGGCGCTAGACTGGAAGTAGTTTTCGTATCACAACTCATTTTACTTAGATGTTTACTATGAACAGAAAGCGTCAGGAAACCACAACACAAGCGACTCAAACTCATCGCGCTAATATGCAAAAAAACTTGCAGCGCCGCCTAGAAGCAGCTAGAGCGAAGGGTGACGAAGAGTTGATTCGTCTCCTGGAAGCCGAAGCAAACTATATCGGTTAGGCTGGACGCTTGGCAAGGTTTTGTTGGAGTAGAGTAGGCGATCGCGCTGCAAAGCTCTGACACGCTCCCTAAAATCAGAGAGCCACTTTGCATCTCTATTCTTTTTAGTGGAGAAGAGATTCAACAAGGTGGCTTTTTGCTGGCAAAAGCGCCGCCTGATCGTCTCCCACAGTTGCACCTAGCTACAGACTTATGTGCATCAGGCTGCATTGAGAGCTACTTCTTTGCTACTTGCGATCGACACAGTTCACACAGCTCAATGATTTTGGTTTGTAGCGTTAGCAATTCGTCGGCACCTCGTTTGAGACTTGCTTCTAGCTCTAGCAGTAGGGGGAGCGTTTGTAGCAGCGTGGCAGCCGAGAGTGACTCTACCTCTTTTTGAAGGAAGTAGAGGCGTTTAGGATTTCTTAGCTCTGCTGCTTGGGCAATCACCTGTTCGCTACGTTCGCCGGACTCGCGCATAATTTTGATCCAAACCCAGGTGCGAAACTGCGTGACAAGGCTGCTGACGATTCGCAAAGCGGGTTCATTCTGGCGCAGTAAATCAGCAATCAGGTCAAGCGCTTGTGCTGTTTGACCCTGGCGAATGGCAGCGGCTAGCTGGATGGTGCTTTGGCTACTGGCTGTCACCAGTCTTGCGATCGCAGCTTCATCTAATGGTTGTTTTGACTGACCGCTGTAGAGGCGCAGCTTTTCCAGTTCGCTGTGTAGTTGCCGCGTGTCGTTACCAACTAATTCGACGAGCAGTTCTACACCGTTCGCTGTTAGCTTGACGTTGCGATCGTGCGCGGCTTGCTTGACTTGCTTCACTAGCAAATCGGTTTTCCAGGTTGGAATCAGCGAAAACTCTTGAATCTCGGCGGTTTTTTGCAGCAGCTTGGTCGATTTGAGGCGATTGTCAGGTTTGCTAGTTGTTGTTAGTAGTAGAGTTGTCGTTTCGGGCAGGTCTGGTAAGGTGCGTTCGAGTTCGGTCAGCATAGCTTCGGTGCAGCGTTGGCAGATTGATGTGTCAGACAGCCAGACGAGGCGGTTGCCCGCTCCAAAGGGAGGGGTGAGTGCCTGGTTTAAGCCTTGCATGATGGCATCGGGCTGATCGGCGGTAATTTTGTCGTAGTTGAAGCTGCTCCAGACAGGATCGAGCACTCGCTGATGTAAAGCGGTAGCTGCCTGAGCGATCA
>JBBSHC010000737.1:0-2497 GCA_038253425.1 Leptolyngbyales cyanobacterium
TATAGCGTTTCCGGCTCCCATGAGGTACAAACTAGAGGCTCAAACTCTTACTCTGTATCGTCCCACCCATACCTCATCCAACAGAGAACTGCTATAGACTTGCCCAACTAATGATTCATGAGGTGGAAAACCGTAAGTAAGCTTGGGTTTACTGATACACCATGACTACATAAATAACCGTTGTTTTGCCTGTCGGAAGAAAGAGGTTGAGTGATCGCTGCAAGGATACGCTAACGGCAGCAAAGATTCCTGCTCATTTGGACGATCGCGCTTAGCTTTGCATTTAGTCTGTACCTCGCACTAATACAGACATCTAAAGAGGATAAGCGATCGATGCTCTGTCTCAATCAGGTGCAGCAGTTTTTGCAAACTCAGCAACGATAAGATGGGGTTAATGACTCTATTGGATTCGTTGGTTCGATGCTCTCTCTTTCTCCTTCCCTCAAAGCACGGCTTGCTACACCGCTAAAGATTGGACACTTTGAGGTCAACAGTCGCGTGTTGCAGTCGCCGCTTTCGGGTGTCACCGACCTCGTGTTTCGGCGGTTGGTGCGTCGTCATGCGCCAGAGTCGATGATGTATACCGAGATGGTGAACGCGACGGGGCTGCATTACGTGAAGGAACTGCCCATCATCATGGAGGTCGATCCAAACGAGCGTCCCATCAGCATTCAGTTGTTTGATTGTCGTCCCGATTTTTTGGCAGAAGCGGCGCAAATGGCAGTGGCAGAAGGGGCGGATACCGTAGACATCAATATGGGCTGTCCGGTAAACAAGATTACGAAAAATGGGGGCGGCTCCTCCCTGCTGCGCGACCCAGAGACGGCAGAGGCGATCGTTCGGGCTGTGGTCAACGCCGTTAACGTACCTGTCACCGTTAAAACCCGCATTGGCTGGACGGATCAGGAAATCACGATTCTGGACTTTGCCAAGCGGATGGAGGATGCAGGCGCACAGATGATCACGGTGCATGGGCGGACGCGATCGCAGGGCTACAACGGCAATGCCAAGTGGGAATGGATCACCAAGGTGAAGGAGATCCTGTCCATCCCGGTGATTGCAAACGGGGATATTTTCTCAGTGGAAGCAGCGGTGAATTGTCTGGAGCAAACGGGAGCCGATGGCGTGATGTGTTCACGCGGGACAATGGGCTATCCGTTTTTAGTAGGTGAAGTCGATCAGTTCTTAAAAACGGGAGTGCTGAAGCCAACACCAACGTCTGTGGAATGCCTCCAATGTGCGCGTGAGCATTTGACGATGCTGTGGGAATATAAGGGCGATCGCGGGGTGCGTCAGGCACGGAAACACATGACCTGGTATGCCAAAGGGTTTGCTGGAGCGGCTGATCTGCGGGGACAACTGAGCACGATCGAGGCTGTGCAGCAGGGCTTGGATCTCATTGATCGGGCGATTGAGCGCTTGCTGCAAGATGTAGAAGTGGAACAAGAAGCACTGGCGATCGCTTAATCAAGCAAGTCGGGATCGATGCCGAGCGCATTCAGTTGATCTGGAGTCAGCGATCGGAGCTTCTCTGTAAGCTGTTGTCGTTTTTGCTGCTCCTGATCGGCTCGTTGCTGTTCTCGTTCTGCCCGTTGGCGTTCCAGTTCCGTGCGCTGCCGTTCCCGTGCCACTTCCTGCTGTTCCAGTTCCGCTCGTTCGTCGCCCGTCAGCAGTAAATTCCCCTCTGCATCCCACCAGCGGAGCCAGGGCAGTTCAACGTTTTGATAGCGTCCCTGCCAGATACCAAGTTCAACGCCGAGGGGAGCAATAGGATAGTGTCCGCGATCGTTCAGTGTCATTCGTTGATAGGCAGTATCGACCAGGTGATAGACCTCCACCTGCGCTTTTTCGACCTCGTAAATGCCGTAATAGGGCACTCGAATTGCCTGTTCATACACCCAAAACTTACCCACTTGACCTTGTGTTGGCGGAGTCTGATCGCGCTCCTCTACGCCATTGCCTATCAAAACATCTGACCACTGGGCTTCGCCTGTCTGTGTCCAGATATTTTGAGACACGAACTCCAGCACAATCAGCGGGGCGACGTATTCCTGCCACAGCACGTACGAGCGACGCATTTTGCCATCTAGTGTCGGCGGCACGTTGGGCACATAAAACCAATCCGGTGCCTCGGCTCCACGTTCGGGTGGGTCAGTCAAGCGCCAGTAAATCCCCGAATCTTGTCCGATCGCGTATTGCCCATCGGGATGGTGCCGCTCCAACACGGGTTGAATGGAGTCAGTGAGTAAAATGCTTTGGGGATGCTCCTGAAAATTTTTCACAAACGTACCGTCTGACTCTGGCAACTGCGTGTGGTCAGGAAGGGTGAGGGCTGATCCAGTGGCGCTAGGCGAAGCGGTCATAGGCTCAAAGATCTGAATAGGTCTATTGTATAGCGGTTGTTATTCGGCTTGAGTGTTACTGCTGTGCTTGCGCCATGCGTGGCAGTAGGACTTTTAAGGTTATTCGTTCAGATGCGAGATTTAGTAAGATGCAA
>JBBSHC010000738.1:0-2493 GCA_038253425.1 Leptolyngbyales cyanobacterium
AACCAGTGTGGATAAAACCACGTCTGCCCATCCGACATTTTTTGTCCATCTACCATTGCTTCCAGGCAGCACCGGTCAATTTACACTGCAAAACGAAACCAGTACTAAGGAATTGTATAGCGTTGACTTCAACCTCACAGGGAAGTCAGGCGTTGTTGGTATTTCGCTACCCAACACTGCCCCAACGCTGCAAATTGGACAAAAGTATCTCTGGCAAGTAGTGGTTAACTGTAATCCTGACGAGCCATCTAGCATTGTCGTTGTAAGCAGTTGGGTCGAGCGGGTTCAAGCACCAGTGACGAAAGGGAAAGATCAACTCATGGTCTTGGCACAGCAAGGCATCTGGCAGGATGCCGTTACTTTACTGGCACTACAGCGCTATCAACAGCCCAACGATCGTACCGTTGCTGATGATTGGGCGGCTCTGATGGAAGATGCGGGTTTACCCCAATTTAAGGAGTCCGAAGTTGTGCAAATTGTCAAAAACTGACCAAAGTCGGTAGGCAAGTTCGTTCATCTCTAGCATGATTAAGGTGGTTGATGTCGATCGTTACGCAGCATTAAGCTGCGATCGCCCATGCAGACCCACGACACCCAATCTTCCAGCGCGGCACCCAAGGCTGGAACCCCGAAAGCGCATCCGTTGGCACCCCGCCCCTTTGAGGAGAGCTATCCGGGGCAAGCCCGTGGCGCGGCATCTGCGACTAATCCCTTTTCTCGCCGTCCCCATGAAGTGTGGATGGGTGAGCCTGCAACCCCGAAGCCTGCCGTCAAGCCAGAGTCACAAGCTGAACCAGAGTCACCGCAGGCGGCGCAATCGGGTTGGCTGCAATTTAGTCTTCATGCTCCAGGGGCACCACCGCCACCGCTGCCCTGGTGGCACAAGACTCAAGCAAAGCTAACCGTTGGGCAACCCAATGACCCGTTTGAGCAGGAAGCGGATGCCGTGGCGGAGCGGGTGATGACCATGCCAGAGCCAGCCCCACGTGTGCAGCGGGAGACTGCTGTGGAGGCAGAGGAGGTAGAAGACGCAGAGGCAGACATACAACCGAAATTACTCAGTGCTGCCGATCCGCCACTGGTGCAACAGCAGACAGGAGGTAACCAAAGCGAACCCAGGGTGTACAGGTTGCCGTTTAGTCTCCATGCGCCCGATCGACCCTCGCCTCCAGTCCGTCCGTGGTGGGGCACCCAGGCAAAGCTGACCGTTGGACAACCGAATGATGTGTATGAACAGGAAGCCGACCGAGTTGCTGAACAGGTGATGAGCATGGCTCCAGCGGCAACGCCGACTGTGCAACGTCATGTGGAGTAAGAAGAAACAGAGGACATCCAGACAAAGCCACTGGCAGAGACGATCACGCCACTGGTGCAGCGTCAGGAAATACCAGAAGAAGAAGACCCCATTCAGGCAAAATGTGAAACCTGTGAAGCAGAAGAACCGATTCAACGTGCTGGTGATGGAACGCCCCAGGCTCAACCCGATTTAGAGAGTCGGCTGAATGCGAGTCAGGGTGGAGGCAGTGCGTTGCCAGATGAAGTGCGATCGTTCATGGAACCTCGCTTTGGTGCTGACTTTAGTCAAGTGCGAGTGCATACTGGCAGCGAAGCAGTGCAGATGAACCAAGAGCTGAATGCTCAAGCATTTGCCCACAGGCAGGATATTTACTTTGGTGCAGGGAAGTCTCCTCGGAAGGATGCATTGACTGCTCATGAGTTGACTCATGTCGTGCAGCAAACAGGCAGTCCACGTGACAAAATTTTACAGCGAGATCCTGGCGGTATGTCTACATCCCAAGGTGCCTCTGCTCCTGGGACAGCACCCAATGCCAGCACCCCCACAGCAGCTCAAATAGGAGTTCGTAAGCAGATTGATAAAGCGCTTCAAGACTTCTCACAATCCGCATTTAAAGACATTACTGATTGGTCAGTTGCAGGAGATGGAGAAAAGCTCAAGTTGATTGATAAAGCTACTGATCCAGGTCTATTCTGGGTTGGTCCTGAGGACGAGTCAGCTCTAGAGCGCTGCTGGACAAGTTTTGGTACAGGCTTTGATGCAGCGGTTGAAGGAAGCCCACATTTGTGGAATCGCAGTGTCAAGCGGGGGGTAGAGCCAGAAGCTATCCCGCAAGTCAAAGGTAAGTACGCTCAATTCAAACAAGACGTTCTTGCTACAGTCACTGACAACCTCTACAAGAATGAAGAAAAAGTCGTAGCCGAAATGGCTCAGTTTGGTATTATCCCGTCACCCAAACTACTCAGCTCTAAAGCGGCTAGCAAGCTAATGAAAACGGCGGAAGCGGGTACTCCGGTGGGTGGTACTTCCCCAACAGAAAGGCTGAAAGAGCAGGCTCGACTAGCAAAGGTAGTGCAAAAGCATAAGCAACACTTAGAAGAACTGAAGAAGTTTCATGTAGGGCTTGATCGCCGTCAATTTGATCCGGGTAAACCGACTGAGAGCTACCAGGACATCGTTCTCTATGAGAATATGAC
>JBBSHC010000739.1:0-2483 GCA_038253425.1 Leptolyngbyales cyanobacterium
AGCTTTTAGCCTTTAGCCTTTTTCCCTTCCTCAGCGCTTCGTTAGCACAAACACACTGCCCTCGTTGCCGCGCCCAATCCGCAAGTCTTCGTCAAGATAGGTAATATCTAGCCAGCCCTGTCGATCGCTCTTAATCGGGAAATCGATCGCGGCGAATTTTTGCCCTGCTTCGATTAATTGAATAAAGCTGTCGGGTGATTGGTAGCCCATGAGCCGCGTCAGCCCAAGAATGGCTCGTTCAAATTTGACTTCGACTCGACGAGCTGAAACAGGCGTAAAGCGGGCAGCAACACTCACTAATCCGTCAAGGTACGGCAGCCCACTCAGTTCGGCAATGTTGTAGATCGTCGTTTTGCTTGCTCGAATACATTGATAGATCTGCCCCAGTTTTGCCAGAGGAATGCGATCGATACCCAAAAGCTCTTGACTGGTGGTGTACAGCAGTCGCCAGTTACCGTCGAGCAAAGCGGTTGCTCCGATCGGTTGAGCAGTCGGATTGCGGTCTTCTAACTGCGCGATCGCTACCAAAATGGCTTGTTTGTCCCGTTCGGTCGCCAGCAAACCACGATTTGTACCTGCGATCACTTCTAATAATGCTGCTTTACCAATCATTGCTAACCCCTATTTATTAAAGATAAAACGTCGAAATTTCCCTTAATTTGTCACGGATCAGCTCAGACAGCTAGCGAACATATAAATGTTAGGTTCCCTGCCGCTCTGCTCAAAGGGTGATTACTCCTTACTAATAGGCTAGAGGTGCCTCCCACAGGCTGTCTCGCCATCTCTGTTATTAATCCTCACCGCGTAGCCGCGTGGTCTGGTTGAATCGAAAAAAAACTTGCACTTTTGCTCTGCGGTGATACACTCTGGGTGTCTCATCCGTAGAGTTGAGGATGGTGCGCCAATTTTGGCTAAGATTTAAGTAGACCTAACTGTATTATCGATCCAAACTCAAGGCGCTGTATGACCTATAATCCCTCCCTTCGTGAAGAACCCCGCAGTCAGAGAGCGGCTGTAATCCCCCTCAAACAGGAGTCCTCGATTTTGGACTGGCTTGAAAACACGGGTCGTCTGCTGGCGCGAGATAGCCAGGACGTTGGCTACCGTGAGGCAGACGGCGAAGAACTGAACGACCTGATGGCGGGTGAAGACAACAGCTTTGACATTGATGACGATGATGATGATTTGGATCTAGAAGACTAGAATCCAGAGCCGTGAGAAAAACGTCAAAGTGATGCGGTTTTTCAAAGCGGAGCAATGATCGCGTGTGTGTTGTGTGGAGTGAAGTGAGAGTTTCGTGGACGCTAAGTTATTTTCAACTCGAACCTTAAATCTTTCTGGAACCTGGCTCTTTGTACTGCTGGCAGCAGGGTTGGGTATGTTTGCCCTCATCGCCGATGCCTTGGCTGGGCGATCGCTGACCCAACTCTTTTCGCTGACGCTGCCCTTTTGGTTTTGCGCGGTAGCATCAGCAGCGTCGGGTTTTTGGGCGGTACCGCTACTGCGGGCACTCAAAGCCGGACAGGTGATTCGTGAAGATGGTCCTAAATCGCATCTCAAGAAAGCTGGCACGCCAACGATGGGCGGCATTTTCTTCTTGCCTGTTGCCCTTGTCGTTGCCCTTTTCTGGTCGGGCTTCTCGTCATCGGTTGTGGCGATTTCTGCACTCACCCTTGCCTATGGTGCGATCGGCTGGATTGACGATTGGCAGATTATTCGTGTCAGTTCCAATAAGGGCATGACGCCCCGCATGAAGTTGCAGCTGCAAGTAGGGACAGGAGCATTATTCTGTCTGTGGTTGGCGCAAACTCAGCCGGACGCTATCATGACGATTGCGTTGCCGCTTGGTTTAATGCTGCCGCTGGGCGGGTTGTTTTGGCTGCTGGCAGTTTTTGTGCTGACCGCAGAAAGCTATGCAACTATTCTTACCGTTGGTGTGGATGGCTTAGCGGGTGGAAGCGTCGAGATCGCCCTGCTAGGTCTGGGCGCGCTCATCGCCTCTACTGCCCCAGAATTGATGCTGTTCTGTGCCTGCCTGAGTGGAAGCTGCCTGGGTTTCTTGCTGCATAACCGTAATCCAGCACGAGTCTTCATGGGAAACACGGGGTCAACGGCGGTGGGTGGTGCCCTGGCTGGGGTTGCCATTATGACCAATAGCTTGTTTGCGCTGCTAATTTTGAGTGGTCTCTTTTTAGTCGAAACCCTCTCGGTTATGATCCAGGTTGGCTACTACAAAGCTACCAAAGGTCCTGATGGTATTGGCAAGCGCTTCTTCAAGATGTCGCCTTATCACAATCACCTGGAGCTTTCTGGCTGGACTGAAACCCGCATTGTTGCCGCGTTCTATGTCATTGCAGGGTTACTGTCGTTCGTTACCCTTGCCATTCGCTGAGCGTTATAGCGTTATACCTTGAACAGGGTGCTTCAGACTAAACGCAGACGGTAAAGATTTTGATGGAAGTCATCTCTGTAATCGTTTTTTA
>JBBSHC010000740.1:0-2474 GCA_038253425.1 Leptolyngbyales cyanobacterium
CAGAGTGGTTTGAGGAGTAAGAGTTGCAGAGCGAATCACAGCGTGCCCTCGAACGTAATCATCGCAATATTACCATTCAGTTTTGGAACATCCCTCAGGATATACCCACAGAAACGATCGTAGATAACTTTCAAAAGCCTAACAGTGGTTGAGCGCTTGGAAGCATGGATGCAACCGTTAGCTAAAGATTTTTTAAAGGTCAGGGATAAACTAATTTCGCATAGCCCCTCGTCTCTTCATTTTCACTGGATCTGGAAAAAACAAATCAGGGAATTTACAGAGAACACCATTACGATTTTAGGCAATTTAAGCGTATCTTTTGCGTTTCCTGAGTGCCTTCATCCGGTTGGTGCCTCCAATGGGTGGATGATCTGCATGAACGTTGAGTAGAGGTGTGTAAACCCTGTGACGTTGCAAGCTCGCATTTTAGACTGCAATTTTAGCGGCAAGGTATAGGGCTGAGTTCTGCAAAGATACTTTCTACAAAGATATTTTCTACAGAGACACCTTCATCCAGCCGCTAGAGTGATGATTAGACCATCATCAAAGCGCTCGAAGCAACCGATTTCAACTCGAATCACTTTATTTCAGGCAGGGGGAACAAACAATGCGTTTGAAAGACCAGATTACAGAAGATATTAAAATAAAACGGCGATGAAAGCGAAGGATAAAATCCGCTTAGAAACGGTGCGTAGCATCAAAAAAGCAGTGCTGGAGAAAGAAATCAGCGTGCGTCCCTCTGGACAAGAAAACTTGACAGACGCCCAAGAGATTGAGGTGCTGGCGCAGTTGGCAAAGCAACGGCGAGATTCGATCGCGCAATACCAGCAAGTGAACCGGATGGATTTGGCAGATCTGGAAGCTCAGGAATTGGCGATTTTGGAAGAGTATCTACCGAAGCAACTTTCAGAGGCGGAGCTTAGTCAGACGATCGATGCAATCATTGCTCAAGTCGGTGCAACGGCGGCTAAAGATATGGGCAAGGTGATGGGACCTGCCATGCAGCAGCTTAAGGGCAAGGCAGATGGTAAAAAAGTGCAGGATTTGGTGAAAGCGAAGCTAGGCGGTTAAGGCTCTTGCTCGATCGCACGCCCTTCTCTGCCAGAATAGGAGAACCAGGGGCTAAAGATTTAATCTCTTACACTCAAGCTTCAAGCCTACTTTACAGGCCCAATCTTCCATTCAGCGATCCAGTCAGTATCCAGTCAACCACTCATCCCGTCATGCGACCACCGATTTCCACTGGCACCACCTTGCAGAACCGCTACCGCATCCTCAGCGTGTTGGGGCAAGGAGGCTTTGGTCGTACCTACCTGGCAGAAGACCAGGGACGCTTTAACGAACTGTGTGCGCTCAAGGAACTGATACCCGCACAAGGCAGCGACTATGCGCTGGACAAATCGAAAGAACTGTTTCAGCGTGAGGCGCAAATTCTCTACCAGATTCAGCATCCTCAAATTCCCCAGTTTCGGGCAACGTTTGAGCAAGATCAGCGCTTGTTTCTGGTGCAGGACTATGTTGAAGGGCAAACTTACCGGATGCTGCTAGACCAACGGCAGCTACAGGGTGTAGCTTTCGCGGAGACAGAGGTTTTGCAATTGCTGCGGCAACTGCTGCCTGTGCTGGCACACATTCACAGTAAGGGTATTATTCATCGAGATATTGCGCCCGATAATATTATTTTGCGGCAGCAAGACGGTAAACCAGTGTTGATTGACTTTGGTGTGGTGAAAGAGCTGGCAACGCGGTTTCAGTCGCCAACGATGACGCCACAAAATACGACGGTTGGCAAACCAGGGTTTGCGCCCAGTGAGCAGATGCAGTCGGGGCGGGCGTACCCTAGCAGCGATCTCTATTCGTTAGCTGTAACGGCGGTCGTGCTGCTGACCGGACGAGAACCGCAAGAATTGTTTGATGATACGACGCTCACCTGGTACTGGCAGCGCTGGGTTACTGTGAGTCCGAGTTTCGCTCACGTGCTGAACAAAATGTTGAGTTACCGTCCGGGCGATCGCTTCCAATCCGTAGCTGAAGTAGTGCAAGCACTCCAGGCACCAGCGCCCTCTGCTTATACTGCTCCTCCCTATACGCCTTCGGCTCCCGCCGTTACAACGCCCCCCGCCCCCGATGTTTCGCACATGGCAACGATGGCAGTTGGACCACGCCCTGACCCTGTGCCAGCACCGACTGCCAGCCCTAATCGAGCGACGCCAGTGGTACCTGTGCCTCGTAGTTCAGTATGGGATGATCCATTGGCAGTAGTGGCGATCGGGCTAGGTTTGGTTGTGTTAACGGGCATTGGCACCTGGGCGACGGTACGGGCAGTGCTGAACAACCAACCAGCACCCACACCCTCTGAGACGATTATTACATCTGTTGACCCGTCTCCCACTGTTTCACTGACGCCTACACCCAAGCCCACCGATGCACCGATTGCCTATAGCCGCAACCTGGATCTTGCTCCAAACACAAAG
>JBBSHC010000741.1:0-2472 GCA_038253425.1 Leptolyngbyales cyanobacterium
GGCGCTACAAATAGCTAAAAGCATTGATATAAAGGCAATGAGACAGAAATCGGCTAACTAATATCACGCTAAGACTCGTCTGTCTTAGCGTGGAATATACTTTTTCGGGGGGTTATGCTAAGAACCCCAGTGAGCCTATCCGAGTGCTCCGTGCATCAGTCAATCAAATTAGAGATCAGGTGGTGCGTGAGGAGGCTACCTGTGGTTTATGGGTCTCCAACGTTTGTACATTGGCTCCACATGCTCAACTCGACTTAATTTTGCAACTCTTCGATATGGGTTGTATCTTATTTGGTGAGTTTGTGCGGGCTTCTGGGGCAATCTTCCCCTACTACATTGACCTGCGTAAGATTATTTCTAACCCTCAACTCTTCCATCAAGTGCTCACCGCTTACGCAGAGAGACTCAAACCGCTAGAGTTCGATCGCATTGCTGGCATTCCTTACGGTTCGCTACCCACCGCCACTGGATTATCCTTACGCCTGCATCGTCCAATGATTTTTTCCCGCAAAGAAGTGAAAGCGCATGGGACACGTCGTGCAATCGAAGGACACTTTGAGGTGGGAGAACGAGTCGTGGTGGTAGACGACATTTTGATCAGCGGCAAAAGTGCGATGGAAGGAGCCGGGAAGCTGCAAGCAGCAGGCTTGAAGGTGGGGTTTGAGTAGTAATGGATGTTGTTGGCGCATTGTACTATAAGGTTTTGCTGGGGCTAAAGAGGCAAACCGGGAACGGCGTGTTTTGGCATGCGGTTGTCCTTGTAGCCATGCCACCATCCGCACCACATTGATCGCCACACTAGTCAAAACGTGTTGCAGATGGGTCTTCGCTAAACTCCTGTAGCGTGTTCGTCGCAACGCAAAGGCATTGACTGCTTGGGAGATGGTGCCTTCAACCCCCGCACGGCGGTGATAAAGAGTTTGCCAAGCGGCGGTTTGCTGCTGTTGTCGCACGGTTTGGCGTGCTTGATGCTCTGCTTGCGGACGCATGGTTAAATTCCGGGGTGCCGTTTTCGCGCGTGTACACAACGCTCGGCAGGGACAGAGCCGACAATCCGTACGGGAAAACTTGATGTCGATCACGGGGTTCCCCCAAGCATCTTGGGTCGGCGTCCAACTCTTACTTTTCTTCCCTTGAGGACACGTGACTCGTTTCGTTTTCCAGTTGATGGCAAATTGATCCAAACTATAACCACCAGCTGTTTTCGCTTGCCAGCTAGCGTTTGGGCGCATGGGTCCGACCAACTCGACACCGTAGCGTTGCCGACTGGTTAAGACCAGGGCACTGTCCACATAGCCGGCATCAACGAGGTGTTCGTGCGGCAGCAAGCCTTTGGCAGCCAAAGCGGCATGAATGGGTTCGGTTTGGTCCACATCCGACTGCTGTGCCGGGGTTGTCATGACGTGAGTCATCAGGTGAACCTGCTGTTCATCGCAGGTTTCCGTCAGATGCACCTTGTAGCCGGTCCATGTCATGGAGCGCTTGTTGCCATACTGCGCATCAGCATCATAGGGCGAATCGGCTCGTAAACCGGCTGGCGGTAAGTCTGCGGCAGAGCGCAGACTTACCTGCCCCTTGTCCAGGTAAAATTGATGCACCCAGGTTTGCCGTCAGTGCTCAATCGTTGGCAGTTGCCGCAAGTGCACAGGCGAGGCGGCGTCCCACAGGCTGATGAGTAAGGTCATACCATCACTGCCCACCTGTTGAGCAGATTCCTGCCGAGCCGCGATCCCTTTCGGTAAACGATATTCATCCACCAACCGTCCATAGCGTTCAAACCATGCAACCGGTACCCAACTTTGCAACCACTCAGGCGCTACGGTCGCCACTTCGTTCAGTGCCGCTCGTAGCGCCTCGCCAATACTTTCTAAGCGGTTCAGAGTCCGAGTGGCTGCCAGCACATGGGTGGAATCGGTGCGTTGTTGCCCCCGTGCTTTGAGCCAACCTTTCGCCTTCAACTGCTCCAACAGCTGATCCAGCAAGTATTGTTCTGCCTGCCCCTCAATGAGGCGATCACGAAATTCACTGAGCACTGAGAAGTCAAAGCCTGGGTCTGTCAACTCCAGTCCCAGCACATCTTGCCAAGCAATGCGGCTCTGTACGGCGGCGGCGGCTTGGCGATCGGTCAAGTCTTCGATGAACTGCATCAGGCAAATCAAGGCTAAGCGCCAAGGTGCGAGTGCGGTTGGCCCATCACCGGAAAACAAGCTTGTGAACGCTTGATCGGTGTAGAGCGTACCAATCTCATCGCGTAGGGTCAGGTAGCGGTTCCCTTTCGGGAAGGCAAGCCTGGCAATGCGGGCTGTTTCGGCTGGAACGGGTTCGATCAACTGTGGATGAATGGACATGACTCAGATGCTCCTGATCTGGATCGAGGCTGTATCCAAGCTATGACACTCATCACGAGCTTTCTATCATTAATAGTACAAAGTAGTACAATTCGCCAACAACATCAGTAACGGAACAGACCCC
>JBBSHC010000742.1:0-2470 GCA_038253425.1 Leptolyngbyales cyanobacterium
TATCACTCCGACGTATGAAGGGTTCTATCATTCCCGCGTATTGTTGGTCTATCACTCCCGCGTAAAGTGCTGGTACTGCGGATTTCTGCGTCGGTTGGAAGGAAATTTTGGGTGTTTAATGGATGGCATCTAGCTTTAGTTCTTCTGTTCTAGAAGCTAGAAAGATCATTCATTTCTATGCTCGGAGGTTTGCAGACCATGACTCGATGGCTTTTAACCAGCCATTGTTTGAATCCGTTCTTTCTAAGCTGCCAGGCAGTATTGATTGATCACTAAGAAACCGGGACAGAGCCTCGCCAAAGCCTCAACAATCCCGGTTCCTGAAGATCTAGTTGAAGAAACAGTCATTTCTTCGGCCAGATTTGTGTATCTGAATGATAACAGCACTAACAGTTGACTGTAAAACAGTAGCTGTTAATAGTGAGGTGTGTCTTAGTAAATTTTGCGTTGGCTACCTGAGCCGAAAAGTTTGCTGTTGCACGTTTAATCAGACGAGCGGGTTTACAAGGCTTTACATGGCGGGTATCTAATCCGGTTCCATTGATGTGGAGCCGCTATGACTGTTGAGTCAATTAATTTTCTTCAATTTCAATATGTCCAGGAGTGGAGCGATGAATTTCTGGCGCTCTTTCCCCATCGTTTTGATTATATTTGGGCACCCCACCCCAGCCCTGGTGTCACAGTTGAATGGAAAACGGAAAGCCGTCATCCTTTGAGCGACCGCGTTATTCAGCAGGGTAGCAACCTTTATGGTGTACGTTTTGGTGCCCAAACCAACTATTGTCTAATCGACATTGATGCTGGCAGTAACTATCATCCCAAGCGAGATCCTTTTGCAATCGCACGGATTGCCGCCGCTCTGGAACCATTGGGTCTTGTAAGCTATGTTGCCTGTACGTCTAGCTATAGTAGTGGGTTACATCTTTACTTTCCCTTTCAGCAGGCTCAAAGTTCCTGGCAGTTGGCGATCGCTGTAGCCTGCTCACTCGAAAACGCTGGCTTTAAGCTCCAACCAGGACAGCTCGAAACTTTTCCCAATCCAAAACCATACGCAACCGAGAGCAGCAGCAGCCTGTTTAACGCTCACCGGTTGCCATTGCAAATGGGTTCATATCTACTTAATCAAGCTGGGGAATCTGTTTGGAGTGATGCTCAAAGTTTTATTAGTCAATGGAAGCTGGCTCAATGTCATAGCGATGTTGATCGTCAGACACTGCAACAAACACTCAAGCAGGCAAAGCGAAAGCACTTTGGTATTTCCGGCAGAGCGGAAAAATTCGTCAATGATTTAAACGCTGAGATTGAGTTGGGGTGGACAGGTGCCGGGCAAACCAATCGGCTTCTAGGTCGAATTACCATGCGTGCTTATATTTTTCACCATATGCTGTCTGGTGGCGAACCTCTGCATGGTGCTGCACTGGTGAGTGAAATTGTTGCAACAGCGCGATCGCTTCCAGGCTACGAAGATTGGTGTCGCCATCGGCATGAAATTGAGCACCGAGCAGAGGAATGGGCGCGGTGTATTGAGAATAGTCATTACTTCCAGTTTGGTGATCAGAGCCAGAAACCAAAATTAGTGACTCAAAACCCAGAGTTGAGGGCAGCGATCGATCAATTGCCATCCTGGAATCAACGTCAATTGTCGGCAACTAGAGAGCGTATTCGGAGCGCGATCGGTGATTTATTAGAGCAAAACAGTCTGCCGATTAAACCAACTGCACGGTTTCAGGCACTGCTGAAATACGGTATCGGGGGCGCATCACTCTATCGTCACCGTGATCTCTGGCATCCCACCCATTTTGGTATAAGTGCAAGCGAAAGGGAGTCAACTCAGAATACGACCGATGTTCTGGATGTTTCTGTGGAAAACCCCCCACACCCCCCAAAGATCAAATTGGACAGACAGTTAGATTGCGAGGCGACATCTAACTGTCTCAGTCCTACAAGCTTATTATCTAACGATGGCGGTAAGAGACTACTGGCAAATGCTTCTAACGATCCAGCCTGTACGAATACATGTGCTAATGCCAGTAATACGTCTATCACTGCTGAGGCTGCTCCTGCTGGTTCAAACTCACTCCAGGCAGAAATTGTCCGGCAAGCATTATGCAGCATCCAAATCGGTCAAAATGCCTTCCAGGATGCCTCTCATTTTGCTCACAGGCAATACCAGCACATCAAAGCGGACACAGCCCAGCAACGGCAAAAGGAGCGGATGCAGCGCTTTTTAGACTCTGGTGATCCTATTCTGATGGCGGAAGCAAGGGCATGGGCACAGAGCAACCCAGACTTGCAAGTGCAGCACCCGCAATGAGATGAACTAGCGCTTCGGTAGAGCGATTAACAGTCAGCGGTCAGTTGGTGCCTCTTACTACGCTGGTTTCTTTCGAGGTTGAGGCTGAAGCTTGTGCCGGATAGAGTTGATAATGCCCTCGCAGCATGACTTTGATGTCTAACTGCTGTTTCTCCA
>JBBSHC010000743.1:0-2466 GCA_038253425.1 Leptolyngbyales cyanobacterium
ATACATTTAACTCTAGCGCTTCAAGCTGCTGTCAGTCATCTACTAGAGGAACAAAAACTGCACCTGAAGGTCATGAAAGGTTAGAAGCATACCCATTCAGGGAAAGTTTGAGGTACAAAGACCTTAAAGGGTTAGCTTAAGTTTATTTCTGCTGTCCGTCCTTTTTACCATCCGATTCATCTAAGGACTCTGTACCGTCATGCTGCTATAACACTACGTTCTTCAACCTGACTGAAAATGGTATGGCGATCAACTTTGCACCGATTCTCCCGCTCTCCTCACGTTTATCACTGCTATGCTGACGCAACCTTTAGCTTTCTTTCGTCGCTCTCGTCGCTGGGTCTATCCGGCGATCTCACTGACTGTGATGCTAAGTCTGTGGCTGGGTCAACCCATCCTTACCCAGGCTTTTTCGCTGGGTGATCTCATCCGGATTATTCCGAGCGGTATCCAGGTCATTCAGCTTGCCAAGCTTTCTGACAGACAGGAAGTGGAAATCGGAAAGCAGATGAATGATCAATCCATTACTCGACAGTTCCGGATGTATCGCGGTGCAGAGCTAAATCAGTATGTGAACCAGATTGGTCAACGGTTAGCGGCTCAAAGCGGTCGCACTAGCATTCCGTACACCTATCAGATTGTGGAAGACAAAAGCGTTAATGCCTTTGCAACGATGGGCGGTTTTGTTTACGTCACGACTGGATTAATGAAGGCGGCTGATAACGAAGCTCAACTAGCGAGCGTCATCGGGCATGAGACGGGGCATATTGTCAGACGACATCTGGTTAACCAGCTTAAAGAAGAAGCAACTGTGCAGGGCATTGCTACCCTTGCTGGAGCCAACCGCAATGCGATCATCAATATTGGAACGACACTAGCGCTAAGCCGTCCTCATAGCCGCACTGCTGAATATGAGGCAGATCAGGCAGGCATCAATATGTTGGGTCGGGCCGGCTATGCTCAATCGGCTGCACCTGCGTTTATGAGCAAGCTCGTGAATCAGGCTTCGCCACCAACTTTTCTCAGTACTCACCCTGCACCCGCTGACCGTGTAGCTCGGTTGAGGCAGTTAGTTGAGCCTGCAATGGCAAATGGTGCCGGGTTGGATAATGCTGCTTACAAAGCGCGACTGCGATCGCTCTCCTAGGTCGTTCTAGCACGAATGTTGCAGCGTAGAGATGTGATGCGCCATGTTTCTACGCTGCTACGGTGATTCCGTCATCGTGATTTGACCTTGATATGAAATAGGTAGCAGCAGGAGAGTCAAAGGGGCTGTAGCACAGCCCTCTTTGTGCTGTGCTTACATAAACAATGCCTGTCTGTGAGCCAGCACTTGAGTGGGTTCAACGGCGGTTACGGCTTCATCAAGGGGCAGTACCCGCACACAACGCTTGAATACATTTGCCTGATACACGCGGCGATTGGTCATATCAACCCCTGTCAGCCAGCCGCTCTTGGGATGATACGCGCCCGTGTCAATGTCGAGCCAGCCGTGTCCTTTTGCCAATTCGCCTGGAGCAACATTGGGTAGGGTAAAGGTGATGGTATGCCCTGTGATAATGAGCTTGTCAGCAAAATAAGGCTTCTGGCTACTGTGAAATTCGTCGCGAATCCAGCAAAATTCTTGAGTTGTCTGAGTTTCGAGCGGCAGATTGGGATGAACACCTGCATGGACTAACCACAAATCGCCCAGATCCAGGTAGATTGGTAATGTTTTCAACCAATCGATGTGCTCCATCAAAATACCAGCATCACCATAGCTGGCAACTGTTGCTCGTCCGCCGCTGTAAAGCCATGCCTGTAACGCGGGGTTAAAAACTCGTCCTTTAGGGAAGGCATCGAGCAAGAGCTGTTCATGGTTACCGAGCAAACAATGATAACCGCTCTGTTGCACGAAGCCAACGACCTGGGCACTGTCTGGTCCTCGATCGATCAAGTCTCCCAAAAAGTAAACCTGGTCATCTGCACCCGGCGCGATCGCATCTAACAAGGTCATTAACCCTTCGTAGTGACCGTGAACATCGCCAATAATGATACGACGATGACTAATTTCGCTCATGTGATCGCCTTCTATATAGTCTGGGTAAGCTTAAAGTCAGCACGTACCTATTAACGGTTGACCTTGCAGTCATTTGAGTGAACGTTACGGGTAACGGTGACTTGAATCACTAGATTTATTATGCCCTGATTTTTTCAGTGGTTTCGCCGCACTGTATTAAAGATTACATTTCGTGTCTACAAGTTTACTAAGCCTTTATTCGTTTCACTGACCTATAGGGTGCGTCTATTGCCCCAGAGCGCGAAGAAACCGCTGCATTTCTCCAATCAAACTGCGTTTTGGTCGTGCTTGTGTACTGCTCGCTTTCAGCAAAATTTCGTCTAGCCTTTCCGATGTGGGCTTTAACATCTCTTCTGCCACCAGTGTGTAGGTATTCTCTGTTTCAAGCCAAACCTGCCAGGGTGATG
>JBBSHC010000744.1:0-2466 GCA_038253425.1 Leptolyngbyales cyanobacterium
CCCCTCCTGGTAAAACGCGTACCGAAACGGGAATGCTGCAATGTTTCGAGCAGTATCCGGGTGCTATTTTTGCCATCGGCAATGCACCGACTGCCTTGCTAGCCCTCTGCGATCGCCTTGCGTCTCGTAACGAGGCTGACCTGCCAGTTCAACCTGCTTTGGTGATTGGGGCACCCGTTGGTTTTATTGCCGTCATAGAGTCTAAGGCTGCTTTGGCTCATACCGCTGTCCCTCAAATTCGGGTAGAGGGTCGCAAAGGTGGGTCTTCTGTGGCGGCGGCGATCGTGAATGCTCTCCTGGTTTTAGCAAGCGAGGTTTCAGACTGAGGGGTTACGGGAAGAAATTTAACGCCAGTGACACATTGCATCTAAAAGCTAAAGGTTCTCGTTTTTTTTACAAATCCGTGTCTCTGCTGGAACTTATCGCTCTTAAAATAATTCAAAGCTTACTGAAACCAATAGTGTGTTAGTTTTTGCAGTGTCACATACAACCATGATGCAGTCTCCTGCCAGTTTTCTACGACCATCTGTTAACGCCGCCTTTACGCGCCTGGTGCTCGTTGGTGCGCTTTCCACGGTTGGGTTAATCGCTGGATTTGCGTCTCATCTGACGCCACGATCGGCACATTTGAGCCTCAGTGAAGCTGCGTATGCCCAGTCTCCTAATCCGCTAGTAGGCAAGTATGCGCGTGCCGCCTTTTATATCGAGCAGCAGCGTCAGCAAGACTACGCTGAAGCCAAAAAAATCATGGGCGGCAACGTGCCAGAGGATGTGTGTCGGCAACAAAATATTCCCGCAACGGTGCGTGGTATCTGCGATCGCTTCCTCAAACGCTCTGCTGAGATCATCAAGGAAAACGGGTTAGATAATACTCAATTCAACGACCTTACCCGTCGCAAAGAGAGCGATCCAGCCTTGCAGCAGCAAATTCAAGGCGAGTTGTTGCGCCTGCAAAAAGCAACGCCATAAAGAGATAGGGGCGAGCGATCGTCAGCAGTCCCGAACTGGAAGTCCCAAAGCGGCGAAAAGTACTTTTTGATACTTAATCCATGTCCATGATTCTGTAAACCCTTAGTGGGAGCACAGTGATGCAGTGGCTTTTAGACCCAGGCGTTTGAACCTCAGACTAACCAATTCTTTTGTCAGAGTATGGTGAGTCAGGTTTTCAAATTAGCTTCTAAAACCTATGGCTGCGCTCGGATGATCACGCAATCAGTTAGGAGGTTTGCATGAGTGGACTTGGCGGTCTCAACAAGTCACCGGATGGGGTCGTGCTGGGGATGGTGCAGTTGCAACTGCCAACCGTAGTCACCCCTGACGATCTGGCAGCCCAAACTCAGCGCATTGTTGACATGGTTGCCAAAGCACGACGCAATATGCCAACGATGGATCTGGTCGTCTTTCCAGAGTACGCGCTGCATGGCTTATCAATGGATACCAGTCCAGCGATTATGTGTCGTTTGGATGGACCGGAAGTGCAAGCCTTTAGCGCTGCCTGTCGAGAGCATAAGATTTGGGGTTGCTTCTCCATCATGGAGTTTAACCCTCACGGCAACCCTTACAATAGCGGCATCATCCTGGACGATAAGGGTGAACTCAAGCTTTACTACCGCAAGCTGCATCCCTGGGTGCCCGTTGAACCGTGGGAACCGGGTAATGTGGGCATCCCCGTCTGTGAAGGGCCAAATGGTAGCACTCTGGCACTCATCATCTGCCACGATGGCATGTTTCCCGAAATGGCGCGGGAATGTGCCTACAAGGGTGCTGACATCATGCTTCGCACAGCGGGCTACACGGCTCCTATTCGTCACTCCTGGCAAATTACAAACCAGGCAAACGCGTTTTGCAATCTGATTTACACCGCTTCTGTCTGTATGTGCGGCTCTGATGGCTCCTTTGACTCGATGGGCGAGGGGATGATTGTTAACTATGACGGTGTGCCGATCGTGATGGGAAATGGTCGCCCCAATGAAATTATCACCGCAGAAGTACGCCCCAAACTGGTGCAAGAAGCCCGCCGCCATTGGTCAGTCGAAAATAATATCTACCAGTTTGGGCATCGGGGTTATGTTGCGGTAAAAGGGGGCGCTCAAGATTGCCCTTACACTTATATGCAGGATCTTGTGAACCATGCCTATCGATTGCCCTGGGAGGATGAGGTCATTCATACGGATGGGACATCCTGTGGCTTCCCCGCACCAACCAGGACGTATGAGGCTGCTTCACTCGCAGCAAACACACCTGAGAAATTGCTTGCTGTCGATCGCGCTGAGGGCTAAAGACTGAGAGTGGGCTGAGTCATAACCGTTATGTCTCAGCTATGTTTTGTTAGGTTTCGTTTTACTTAACCCGACCTACAGTTTGTAAGCAAGTTCTAGTTTGAGGGAATGGCAAATTTACCCATACACAACCTCAAACGGACTATTAAATTGGACTTTAGCTGTCAAACTAGAGACCAGTTAGACC
>JBBSHC010000745.1:0-2461 GCA_038253425.1 Leptolyngbyales cyanobacterium
AAATCTGTTAGCTGCTGGATAAAACCTTCATCCACATGGGTGACAAACCGTGGCTGTTCGTAGAACAGGGTGTCGCTGGTTTCATCCAGCTTTGTACGTTGGTCGGGGCGTAACAGCATAGTCTTTAAAGCAGACGATCGCGCTGGGTCGAAGGGATATGATATGAAGATATATTAACAAAATCCGCCTTTACCTGGGTAAGCGGCGATCGTCCACTTTATAACGCTCTAGCCTGCCAGTCGAATCGTTTCACCAATCATTTTGGCGACCGTATCACTCTTCCAGTAACTGCCATGGGCATCCCCACCACTTAATAGTGGGGCAATGGTTTGGCTAAAGGGACGCGTTAACAGGTTGCCTTTCTGGGTGATGACATCTTGAACTTGTACCGCCGCTGTGTTTGCATCCAACAGCAATGGCATCACGCCCTCTAGAGGATAGGCGATCGGATCGCCCGGATGAGCATAGTTTCGCCAGGGCAGCGGTTTTTGCCTTGAGTTTTGGAGGTTTTCCAGCAGATCTTTCAGCTTTGGGGTAAGGTCGTGTGTGCTTTCACCCGAAACGCTAATCAGGCTAAAAAGGGCGATCGGTGAACCCATTGTGTGAATGCTGGCAACAGGCAACCCCTTGTAGACATTGGCATCTGGAATGGGTGTTTTGCCATCCAACGGTATGCCAAAGAGTAGATTGCGAATGCGTTGCACACTCGTGCGAACTCCTTCGTCCAGTTTTTCGTCTTCCCATCGTGCAGCGAACAGAATGTCAAACAAGATGACGGTACCCCAACTGTACGTCACCAGGTGCAAGCGATCGCCCGGTTGGACATCTTTAAACGCTTCGACCATGCTGGCTCTAAGTTGCTTGACTAGCTCTGACCCCACATGGCGACTGAGATACAGCGCCGCATCGCCCACAAACTCTAAGACCTGTTGTGTCCGAAAATCGCGAAACCAAAAATCTTGCCACCGGGGAGACGCCTCAAAGCCCTTGAGCAATGCCTGTTGAGGACCCAAATTTAAGTCGCCCCAGAAGAAAAAGACTGGTATCAAGACTCGCGATGGGTCGGACACCGATCGCTTGATACCGTCAAACAAGTTGGTGGCTAAACTCCGAAATTCTGATGCATTACGAGTTTTTACGCCATGTACAAACAGCAGATAATCAGTCGCCATTGCCATGCTCCTAAAGGCTTAAGCTGAATTTGCCTAGACAAAGAATAATCCTGGCGAACTCAGCATAGCCTATTGGTTTACTCGATCGGACTTTGAGCTGCTGTTTGATGGTGTTGCTTGATGTAGGAGTCCAACTGCTGTTGTTGCTTAGGCGTTAGTGCTGCCTTTGTATCGCGATTTGCCTTCTGCACGATCGTAGCAATCTGTTTTTTCTGCGCTGCGCTTAGATTCAACGTTTGCAATGCTGTGCCTAGCTTTGTTCCTGACTTTAACGCTTGCTGTAATTTGGTGCGTTGAGTCGTAGTCAGAACTTTAGCAATGCTTTGATTTCTAGCGCGGCGGATGTCGCGAATAGCCTGCTGTTGCTTGGTTGATAGTTGCAGTTGCTCCACTACACCAGTCGAAGCAGGTTGCGCTGCAAGCGTCATGGTTTGAGGAACAGTTTTCTGCTGGGGTTGTGTTTCTGCCAGAGTGACACTGGGAAGTACTACGGCAAAAGCAATCATACTGGCTACGATCGAGGTCTGCCGAGTCACGTTAAACATCATCTTCATCAAACTCCTGCTTTGAAATTGGTTGAGTGCGTTAACAAATAGCGATCGATGGTGCGCGTTGGCTACCGTTTACCGTCATGCTGCGATTCGCCTCACTTAGAAAGGGTGCCCACTCCCGCTTTTTTGTTTCTACAGCATGGCGGATCGTGACGAACCTGTAATGGCGATCGCGTGACGCTGCACTAATGCCAACGCTCCTTTTCTTTTGTAGTCATGACTGTGATGCTGGGCGGCTGTCACTGATCCGTTTTTGTCAAGCGTTAATCCGGAGCAGCCTAAAAGTAGCAGATAAGTGTAAGTGAAACATCTCTATGTGTCGGCACTAGTGCTGGCAACTGCATCAGCCAACGTTTGAAAGCAGATGGCTTACGACTAACTGCTGAATGCAACGCTGTTTTTTACTGACCTAAAACCGCTGAAACCGTGCCGCCAAGAGCCCGACTGAACCCTTACCTGACGGCAAAAGAACTGGACAATCACTATCGAAATACGCAAGATGCGGTAGAAGCGCGTCGATGGCACTTGCTGTCTCTTGTAGTGCAACAGCAGACGATCAAGCAGGCAGCGCAAAGCGTTGGGTTGAACTACGACTACGCTAAAGAAATCGTCCGTCGCTATAACCACGAGGGTGCAGACGGGATCAGAAATCGCAGCCAGCAGGGGCAACCCTCGCCTCGATCGCTCTTAACCTTAGAACAACAGCGGGAACTACAGCAAACGCTACAGTCTCCTCCG
>JBBSHC010000746.1:0-2443 GCA_038253425.1 Leptolyngbyales cyanobacterium
AATTAGCACCGCAGAGAGGCGCGGCGTTACGACACACTTCCTACACCTTGCAAAAGCCAACTTAACGACATTTTAGCGATGTCAATCACAATCAACATCACGCTTGCGACAGATCGTGTGCAATCACTTGCACCCTTGTTGGCAGAACCAACAAATTTGACTTAAGACGATGAACCTTAGACTATAGACTAAGGGATTGAGGCAGTGAACCATTTCAATGCCCAACGTTTCTTAACGTCCAGAGTTTAAAGTCTTATGGCTGCATCTTATTCATTTGACATCGTCAGCGAGTTCGATCGACAAGAGCTGGTAAACGCTCTGGATCAAACTAACCGCGAGATTCAGAGTCGTTACGACCTTAAGTATACAAAAACGACCCTGGAACTAGGCGAAGACGCGATCGCAGTCAGCACGAACAGCGAATTTACCCTGGAGGCAGTGCACACTCTACTGCAAACCAAAGCAGCGAAACGAAATCTGTCACTTAAGATCTTTGACTACGGCAAAATCGAGTCTGCCAGCGGTAATCGAGTACGGCAAGATATCAAGCTGCGAAAGGGTATCAGCCAGGAGATTGCCAAGCAAATTTCTAAGCTGATTCGAGATGAGTTTAAGAAAGTGCAGGCATCGATTCAGGGTGATGCCGTGCGAGTAAGCGCTAAATCAAAAGACGAACTTCAAGAGATCATTCAACGCTTGAAGCAAGAAGATCTGCCCGTAGCTTTGCAGTTTACTAACTATCGGTAGGCATTTATCAAAGGCAACAGGGTGTAGGGTGTAGAGTGTAAAGCAGAGGATGGCAGATGCCCATGCCGGATCACCAGACTGGATCTCATGACACTGTACAAGCGCACGACGTTGTCCAACATGACACCGTACAAAAAGGGCGATTGCGGACGTGGTGGGAAGCTCTAACGCCTCTAGCAAAAACACTGCTGATTGCTTTGGCAGCGCCATTGATGGTGCTTAACGGCTGGTCTGTGTTTGCGATCGCTGATTACTTTCATTCTCTCATTGTGATTCTGGTCGGTGCGTCACTGATCGCGTTCTTGCTTAACTATCCGGTTAGCATCATGCAGCGGCAGGGTGTGCCACGCGGACGAGCAGCGATCGTAGTGTTTTTATTAGCACTGTCGGTACTGCTTGCAGGCGGTATTACGCTGGTGCCAAACGCCTTGGATCAGGCACGTCAACTCGTAGCACGGTTGCCTGAGTGGTTTGATTCTGGACAGCGGCAGTTGATTATTCTCAACCAACAGCTAGAAGGAACAAACCTGCCCTTGGATCTGAGCCTCTTGGCAGAGCAAGTCAACGATCGCCTTAAAAGCCAGTTGCAGCTCATTGCCGCGCAGGCATTAAGTGTTGCCGTCTTTACCGTCACTAGCTTGCTGGATGTGCTGTTAACGGTAGTCCTGACGTTTTATCTGTTGCAGAATGGTGATCTCCTTTGGAGCAGCCTGGTGGAGTGGCTACCAGCCAAAGTCCGACAGCCTTTCTCCGAAACACTGCGTCTCAGTTTCCAGAACTACTTTTTGAGCCAGTTCATCCTGGCTACGTGCATGGGGTCGATTCTGACGCTCATCTTTCTATGGTTGGCAGTACCCTTTGGGTTGTTGTTTGGCTTGACCATCGGCACGATGGCGCTCGTCCCCTTTGGTGGTTCCGTTGGTATTGCGCTGGTGACGTTGCTGGTTGCCCTACGCGATATTGGGTTAGGGGTTAAAGTGCTGGCGGCATCAGTCATTGTGCAGCAGATTCTCGAAAACCTGGTTGCACCCCGCGTTCTGGGCAGCGTTACCGGGTTAAATCCAGTCTGGATCTTTATCTCAATTCTGACTGGAGCGCGGGTTGGCGGCTTGCTTGGGGTAATTGTAGCGGTGCCAACTGCCGCTGTTGTGAAGTATATTCTTGTAGCGGTGCGCTCCTCGCGTGGGGCAATGTCTGCACAGGCACGATCGCCCCAATTAGCTGATGACCAGTCCGCTACAATCGATCGCCCTTCCGGTGAAGGTATAGCCTCTAAAGACACAGCTTCGATCACAGACTCTAGCACTGCTGACTTTAATGCGAGTGCTTGCCGTTCCAGTACATCTCACGCTGATGAAGAGAGACCGGAAGCCATGCCGACAGAACGTGCACCAACCGAAGTACGCTAACCGCGCTTCAACGCTAGACTGCATATAAGTTCAAAGAAGCATGAGTTCAAGAAGCATGACGATAAGGATGCAGCAATGTTCACCGCTGGATCTGCACCAGCTTATTGGACTCAAGTGTTACTGCGATCGCCGTGCGTACATTTCAACTATCTGCATTAATGTGAGCAATGAGTTCCTTTAACGTTGCTTCTGCATTGTCATTATCGATCTGACAGGTGCCTGCATTCACATGTCCACCACCACCATATTTCAGCATTAGCTGACCAATATCGGTTTTAGAGGAGCGA
>JBBSHC010000747.1:0-2443 GCA_038253425.1 Leptolyngbyales cyanobacterium
GAGGCTGCTGAGATTTGCTTCTGTAATTGCTCAGGCTGCTGAATGATGGGTGCTTGATTGGGTGAGCGATCGACAACCTTTGCTTGCTGCCAGAGTTGCCATTTCTGCTGTACGTCGGCAATCAATCGTTCAGCATCGAACAAAATTAAAGGCGTGAAGACAGAATTACTTGACTCGACCAGGTAGATAATTTCGCTGGCTTGGGTAACATCAAACAGCACTTCAGCAACAACTGACCAGACTACCTTCGAGGGCTTGTTCGCGGGTAATCTGTTGCTGCTCTACCCAGGAACACAATGCCTGGTATTCCCAACAGATCCTCATCGCTTCTGCGGCAGGGCTAGTCAGATCGCTCATCGATTTGAACTGAGCAATGTCAAGTTGAGGGCAGTAGGGCGTTAAAATCCTCGTCCACCGTCTCACTGGATGGGTGCCGCCAGTGGCATACAAAATGCGACCCAGGTAAAAGTAAAACGTCCAGCCACTTCCCAGCGGGCTTTCCAGCAACAGTTGTCCACTAAAGCGAATTGCTTTCAAGCTATCAAAAAATTGAACCTGCTTTGAAGCGTTAAATTCGGTGATGGAAATATGATCTGGGGATGTCTTGCTGTTAGCCATACTTGTTTCTTCTTGTCGGAAATCCTGCTGCTGGTGCTGCGATGACAACTGACCCGTAAGTTGCTGCCGTTGCTGCATCGTTAAACTCGGTACAGTATTTGTCATAGCTGGGAGGAGGTAGACATGATTTCAATTGAGTGTCGTGAGATGGGGGAGGCACTTGATCACAAAATTAAACCGACAAGGTGAGGAACTCGGAAAGACTTGCAATGTTGTTCTGCACTTAGGCAGCTCGTACAAAAACTGAAGCCAACCTTCTCGCAAAGATGCGCCAAAGCAGGCATTTCAAATTGTCTCTGCACCCCTTGCCCGTACAAAATGTCGTGAAAATGCTTCTAAGGCTTTCCCGAAAAGGAACACAGCAAGACACCGTTAACCAGGTCGCAAGGTCTCATGCCACAGAGATTGGAGATCGCATGGTTGTTACGTTCTGCGATGGTTTGGGCATGCTTAGGATGTTGAAACCTTTGTACAGTGCTCTAAGCAACTACCTCGATCATCTGAGGTGGTTGCTTGGAGCGCTGTTTAATTGATGGGGCTATTTTATAAATGATGATTGTATGGAACGATCGCAGGCAGGGGTCAGACCACAGCCTGCGACTGCTTTTATTTGACTACCAACCTGTAAGGAAAGCTGAAGCCGTTAAAGCTGCTTTTGGCGGCTAAACACTCAGATTTCGGTTTTTTTGCTTAAGCGAAGTGCGATCGCGCGCATCGCTTTTGTTCACTCTACCGTTGAGTATTCCAGTCTGTATCATTCTCGATCAACCGTTTGCAATGAGAATTCTATTAGTAGATGATGACGAACACCTGGCTGAATTACTCAGAACAACGCTGACTGAGCAACATTATGTTGTTGATACGGCTGCCGATGGTCAAACTGGTTGGGCGTTAGCCGAAAGCCTCACGTATGACTTAATTTTGCTGGATGTGATGCTGCCAAAGCTGGATGGCATTAGCTTCTGTCGTCAGCTACGTTCGCAGGGAAAACAAGTGCCTGTCTTACTGAGATACCAGCAGCGATAAAGTGATGGGGTTAGATGCGGGTGCCGATGATTACGTCGTGAAGCCCGTTGGCTTGCAAGAGCTGGCGGCAAGAATTCGAGCGTTACTCCGGCGCGGCACGGTAGTTGCTTCAACCGTGCTGGAGTGGGGCAAGTTACGGCTTGACCCTAGCAGTTGTGAAGTGACCTACGATCGCACACCATTGCATCTCACACCCAAAGAATACGCATTGCTAGAACTGTTTTTGCGAAACACTCAGCGGGTCTACAGTCGGAGTGCAATCTTAGATCAACTCTGGTCGTTGGACGATGATCCGCCAGGGGAAGATACCGTTAAAACTCATATCAAAGGGTTGAGGCAGCGGCTAAAAGCACTCGGAGCCACCGATTTAGTCGAGACGGTGTATGGCTTAGGGTATCGTCTTAATCAGTCATACGCCAAGACACAGGCTCAAGCGCTCACAGCAGACCTGGCGACAGAAACCAGCCAGAGGCAGCAACAGACTCACGCGGCTGTAGCAAAAATTTGGCAGCGGGCGCAGGGTAAAGTGCTCGATCGCATTCTAGTGTTAGAGCAGGCAGCGAAAGCGTTACAAACTAAGTCGTTGGGTGTGACGCAACGTGAACAAGCACTCCAGGACGCGCATAAACTGGTTGGGTCTCTCGGCACGTTTGGTTTCGATGCTGGCTCTCAACTGGCACGCCAGATTGAAACGTTGTTTCAATCAGAAGTAACACTCAGCAACGCACAACTACAGTCCTTATCAGAACAGGTGACCCAGTTGCGATCGCTAGTAGAAGAAATGCCCCCTCAAACAGCC
>JBBSHC010000748.1:0-2440 GCA_038253425.1 Leptolyngbyales cyanobacterium
TCTTCAGCCTTTCCGTCAAAATTGCCCATTTGGATCGGCCTTATAGTACGTGGTCTCGTGCAATCACGATGACTCCAGCAGATTTGATGGGCTTACCAAACGTGGGTCGCCTTGGCGTGGGTCTACCTGCCGATCTGGTTGTGTTTAAAGCCCGTCGCTATAGTGAATTGCTATCTCGTCCCCAGCACGATCGCACGGTCATCCGCTCTGGTCGAGCCATTGATACAACGTTGCCTGATTATGCTGAGTTGGATGACGTTTTAGCTCAAGGGTAGTGATTATGGTTGAAACGGATGCCCGTGCCATCAAGCTGGCAGTTACTCTAGGCGATCCGGCAGGCATTGGTTCGGAGGTCATTCTCAAAGCCTTAGCCCAAGCACCACTGCCGCCACAGGTCGAGGTCACGATCGTGGGCAGTCGATCGCACCTCACAGCCACCTATCGCCACCTGCGATCGCGGCAGCCATCGATTTCTCTGGCAGATCCAGATGACTTGAACATTCTGGATGTCACACTGGATTCCTCCCTGGAACAACCGCTCGTCCTCGGTCAGGAAAGCGCTGCCAGTGGAGCCGCCAGCTTTCGCTACTTGGAAACGGCGATCGCTCATGCCCTCTCTGGAGCGTTCCACGGTATTGTCACGGGACCCATTTCTAAAGCGGCTTGGAGTGCAGCAGGACATGCTTATCCTGGACAAACCGAACTGCTGGCAGAACGGGCAGGCGTCGATCGCTTCGGTATGTTATTCGTCGCACGATCGCCACATACAGGCTGGATTTTGCGAACCTTGCTCGCTACCACCCATATTCCCCTCCGTCAGGTTGCTGATGCTCTCACGCCGGAATTGCTCACCCACAAGCTCGATTTACTCATCGACTGTCTGCATCAAGATTTTGGTTTAAAGACCCCCCGCATTGCGATCGCTGGGCTCAACCCCCACAGCGGCGAACAGGGCAAATTGGGACACGAAGAGCAAGACTGGCTCATTCCCTGGTTGCAAGCTACCCGCACCCGCTTAGCCCACATCCAGCTTGAGGGACCGATACCACCGGATACACTATGGGTAAAACCCGGACAGGCTTGGTTTGGAAGTGGGAAGTCGGGAGTCGGGAGTTGGGATGCTAAAGGTAAAAGCAAGGCAGAGGGATCGTCCTCGGTTGAGGCTCGATCGCGGGCAAGTAGACCTGCGGATGCTTACCTGGCGCTCTACCACGATCAGGGCTTAATTCCAGTGAAGTTGATGGCGTTTGATCGCGCTGTCAATACCTCGATCGGCTTACCGTTTGTGCGAACCTCACCCGATCACGGTACCGCCTTTGATCTTGCAGGTGAGGGAAATGCGGATGCCACCAGTATGCGATCGGCGTTAGAACTTGCTGTAGAACTTTGTCAGGTTCGGTTTCAGCATCATGGGTAAACCAATGCCATACACGCTTTGGCTGCGATCGCTGGACGGCTCACCGTTCAACCCATGAATCTTTACATAGTGAAACAAAACCTTAAATTTTCCCCGGATCTACCGGATAGTGGGTAATGTGGTGCGATAGTAAAGCGTCATCGAGTTAAGGTTTGATGACTTTTTCAACGGTTCTTAATAGAATCAAAAGAGAATTAGCGCGAAAATGAAATCGGTTCAGTATAGGTGACTACAAACTCGCTCACTGTCTAGCTGCCCAGCACTTAGCGTCTCATTGTCTAATTTCTAAGCCTGACTTCTATCGATTTTTATTTCTAAAGCAATTTGGGTCGCTTTTGACAAGCCCCCTTTGACCAAAATTCCATTAGCCAGCAAAAGGGTGATTATGCTTCAATCTGCACAATATTCACTTAATGTCATTCAGGACGAGGCGCGTGAACTCGTCCGTCAAGGCACTGTTAGCCGTCAACAACCGATCTACATCCTTTGCCAATACATTCCTGCACGCGAGTGGGCATGTGTCGAATGCGAACTAGAGCGCTGCAATTTCTTACTGCGCGATCGCATTGGTGATCTCGTTGGGCAAGAACAATGGGATAACGATTAGGAAAGGGTTTCCCTCGCTAGACCGAAGGACTCAAGACGGAGTATTTTGGTTTCTGATCGTTTCTAGCTCAGCCCGCATCGCTGCAATCTGAGCAGTCAGTTCCTGAAGTTCGAGCTGAATTTCAGGAGAGGCGCTGGGTGTAGCTACTGTTGGGGCTGTTCCGGTGGTGGAAGAACTGGCGTTGGTGCGCTGAGCCAGCATCGTGTCAACAAAATTGCGGGCTTCTTGCTCAGTCATTTCGCCTTTCTTTGCCCACTCTTCGGACAAAATGCTCCACTCTTGATTGAGCTTAGAAAGGTTTTCATCGCGTTTTTCTGAGTCTTGCAGTGCTTCCACCAACGATGTTGTGGCACCCAGCGTTACGTGAAAGCCTTTTTGAAGGAGTTGCACAAAGTTGTCAGAATTCATTTAGATCA
>JBBSHC010000749.1:0-2438 GCA_038253425.1 Leptolyngbyales cyanobacterium
AATTATTAACTGAAGGCAGACTACGGTTTTGAGTGAGACGACCTTCGAGTTTTGACCTAAAGGCTTTGAAAGACTTCATTGGAAAACATTTCCATTAATGTACCAAGGTAAGGCAAAAAGACAGCAACATCATTTGGTGAGAGGCGATCGTGCATTTCCCACCCGATCGCTTGCAGCATCTCTTGCACCAGTCTCCAGTTCACTCGCAAACGAGGGTACAGCATCGCACATAACGGAAATAGCTCTTGCTGCACCGATTGCAGGCTATCTTCAAGGACACACAAGCAGAGATAGACCTGAAACATCTCTACATCACGGATGCTAGAGGTTCTGACCTGGGATGTACTCAGAGCACCGCTGTAGCTCTCATAGCTGGGATGTTGACGGCACACCTGCTTGCAAACTTCTTGGGCAATGCGAGTGCTAATCGGTAGCAGATGTTGTACGGCACGTAAGGCAGGTGAGTTGGGTGCATGATTTGCCGCCGCTTCATATGCAGCCCGAAGCGGCATATAGAGGTGATCATCCATGACCTTAAAGTAAGGCTCTAGCAGCAACCGCTCTGCTGATGAAAGGCTTTCGAGCAACGTTTGTCCAGTGTAGTGAAACTGCATACTGACAAAGCCGATCGCCCGTGGATCGTCAGCCGTATACTTTTGTCTGACCCGCCCGAAAGCTCCACCGACTACTACTGACAACCGCCGAGGCGTGACGCGATCGCCATACGCATCCAGCGCTTTCTGAAACAAGTCGTGAGAATCAGCCGCAATTTGCCACGGGTTAATACTATTCAGATCAATGCCATGACGCTGTATTTCTTCCGACAAAAGATTTTCCGTCAGCGACCAGGCTTGAGCACTCGCTAATTTTAACTTTTGCTTCAAATGGTTAGCGGTGCGAACACGCCCTTCGTGGGATGTAATTTCTGCCAGGTCCGCACTCTTGCGTAAACGCTCAGCAGCATCACGTGTAGTAACAGAAATAATGTAGTTCTTTGCCCACAGTGCCGCCAGAGAAGAAACTTTTGCTTGGGAATCCTTCGCCATCTCTAATGGTCTCATCTCTGACTGAAGAGAAGCTGAGACTGGATTAAAACGGGAGAAATGAGCCGAAGTGGATGCAGCGGAAAGAACCATTACGTTATCCAAACTCGTTTAATTAAATCAACCTGTATAAACCAACCCGTATAGATATGGACTCCACTCCGGGGCAATGCTGAGTCCGAATTCGATTTGAGGTTAAGTATGCTGTAATTGCACGACAGAAAACAACAAGTTGGTTGTGATTATTAACGTTTGATTAAAATTACTTAACGTTTCTCAGGAAAAACACTACCAGCAGTCAAGATATTTCTTCAAAAGAGAATGGCGGACAAGGAGCGATCGCTGTGTGAGCGCAAAACTGTACGCTCTCTAACCAGTAAATTTGCTTGCAGAAAAATGCTTTGAACTGCCGACCGCGTTACCTGCAACATCCAGTTTCTCCCTCTGCACACCTCCCTTGCTCCTAGAAGCCTTAGAATTCAAGAGTTCAATTTCTCCAAAAGCTTATGCTGGCGAAGCGAATTTTACCCTGTTTAGATGTAAAAGCAGGGCGGGTAGTGAAGGGTGTTAATTTTGTTGATTTGCGGGATGCAGGTGACCCTGTGGAACTGGCACAGCTTTACAACCAGGCAGGGGCGGATGAGCTGGTGTTTTTAGACATCACGGCAACGCATGAAGACCGGGGCATTATTTTCGATGTCGTTTACCAGACAGCAGAACAAGTTTTTATTCCACTAACAGTTGGTGGTGGCATTCAAAACTTAGAAACGATTAAACAATTGTTAAGAGCAGGTGCTGATAAAGTCAGTATCAACTCGGCAGCCGTGCGTGAGCCAAGCCTAATCGACCGTGCCAGCGATCGCTTTGGTAATCAGTGCATAGTGGTGGCGATCGATGCCCGTCGTCGGTTAGAGGCTGACAATCCAGGTTGGGATGTGTACGTGCGTGGTGGACGAGAAAATACAGGTTTGGATGCGATCGCCTGGGCAAAGGACGTTGAGCAACGCGGAGCCGGAGAGCTACTGATAACGAGCATGGATGCTGACGGCACTCAGGCAGGCTACGACTTAGAGCTAACGCGCACGATCGCCGAACACGTACAAATCCCGGTGATTGCCTCTGGCGGGGCTGGCACCTGCGAACACATCCACTCCATTCTCACTGAAGGCAAGGCAGAAGCCGCTCTTCTAGCATCTTTACTTCATTACGGACACTTAACAGTCGCTCAAATCAAAACCTATCTGTCAGAGCAGAACGTGCCTGTGCGAAAGACTTAAGCGGTTCTTACTTCAAGGATCTTTGTAGATAGATCCTTCTAAAGCAGAAGGGAAGAGGATGATAAAGGATGGCAGAACCTGAGTATCTGTTACAATACTTTAAGTATGCTAATCATCA
>JBBSHC010000750.1:0-2432 GCA_038253425.1 Leptolyngbyales cyanobacterium
AAGGACTGTTCTACCGAGGAAGCTCTGGATAATGAACAATCTCAGACTGAGGTCTAAAGCCTAGGCTGGATGGGTGATGCCACTAGTTTTAGGACTTGAATGTAACAATGACTGCTCGTCGTTTTCGTGGGATGGTCTACCACAAAGGCGATCGCTCTTAGAGAGATCTAGCTGAATGGCAAGTGCACATTACCGTGACCAACCCTAACAAATTGCGATGGCAACTTCAGTTGTGCTCATCAAACGAATCAAATTTACACGTGATCTTCATGTTGGCAGGGGTTGCTTTAATTTAGCTTCAACTAAATCTGTACGGTCGTCAGGAAGAGGTTACCGATTTGGCTGAATCATAACGCCAATACCGTTGTGAACACGAGCGGCTGTGCGCGGTAAGCGATCGAGTAGTTGTCCACCGAGATAAAGGGTGGTAGAGCTACCGCCGTCAAGATTGAGCGCATCAATGGCACCTAGCTGCTGCATAATCTGAGCCATGTCATTCAGTGTGGCACCGTCACCATCAAGATTGGTATGGACAGCGGCAAGGAGCAGATTCCCCTCGGCTGTTTGCCCGATCGCGCTGCGGCTTGCTTTTTCGATCGCGAACGCATTGCTGAATTGCTCGGCTTTGGGGTCTACGACGATCTGACGGTTTTGGAGTAGGAGCGGTCCACCGCCAATGATTTGCTCGTAGCGGTTGAAGTCAGGGGGCGTAACGGCAGTTTCTAGTTGCAACGAGGTTCCAGGTGTCAGTGTGTTAGCAGCGTTGCGATTCGATCGCACTGCTAACAAATACCCATTGGCAGGAATAGGAATGGTAGTGCTGCCAGGAGCACCCACGGGTTGCTGGCTGACGATCGTGTTGTTTTGTACGGTCACGAGAATTTCGTTATCGGTCAGAGGACTGTAGCTGGTGCCCCAACCGCTGGTATAGCGAGCGATGCCAGCCTGGACGTAGGCGCTGTTGAGATAGGTAAGCGGGAGCCGCTGCCCGTTGGGCAGGATGAGGATTTCTTGGAGGGTAAGACGAGCAATTTTGGTTTCACCTGTGGCGTTCCAGGCGATCGCCCCTCGCCCCAGAATGGGACCGGAGAGCCAACGTCCATCCAGTCGAACGGCACCTAGCGGCAACTGATTATTGCGATTAAAAAACCCGCCGTTAATGGCAGCCGCGACCTGAGCCTGTTGAGCGGTACGGAGTAGGGGAGCTGTTCCGACTAACGTGCCAGGGTTCGGCAGAATCGGTTTCAGGCTCACTCCAGGCTGACGGGGATCAACGGTTAGCCAGATCACGGGAAAACGTGTGGCTCCAAGAGTCAGCGTTTGTGTGCGCCAGCGGAGCCCCGGTGCCCAGAGAATGTCGCGATCGACGGTAGAGTCGGGACGAAGATCCACAATGAGGCGATTGGTATTGGGTAGGCTCCACACACGAGGGCGCAAACTGCTGGAAAGGCTCAGCCGCAACCGTGTTTGGTTGGTTCCAGGTTCAACACTGATGGCTTTGAGTCGATTACCAGGAAGCGATTTGAAGCTTTGGAGGAGCGTAGCAGGGATCTGAGCATCCAGCGTCAAAACAACATCCTGGTTTTGTTGATCGACTTGCCAGGGTGCTGAACGATCGAGTTCGATGACAAGACGATCGCCCCATGATTGCTTGCCCTGCCGGATGGCTGTCACCATTGCGGGTGGTGAAGTGATTTGCAGCACAGCACCATTGACCTGTAGTTGCCAGCCCGATCGCTGTGCTAATTCGGTGATATCCAGATACCGAAGCGTTCCAGTTAGTCGTGTTGGAAGCTGCAACGGTGCGTTGATGGGGTCAGAGAACCACTGCACAGGTTGTCTTTTCGCATCGGTAGTATTTAGTAATTCCACTCCGATCGCTTGGGAAAGTCCCGCATCGCTGATGCCAAAGCGCTGTCCACCCAACGACCACTGCATCCAAGCGGCGGTTATGGGACGACCGTTTAGCAAAATTTGAGTCCCCTGTTGGTTCGGTGCAGGCAATTGGCTGGCGGCGGTTGGGGGTAGCTGACCAAGGCGACGCTGACTTGGCAAGACGCGATCGTTAGCAGAGGCAGCGATCGCTTGCTGATCGATCTGGCTCAAACCACTCAGAAGGATTAACCCTGTGAGTAAGGAAAACCACTGAAGGGCAAGCGATCGAGCGGACGGCGAGCAGGAAGACTGGCAGTCTGCTAAGCAGAAAGGCAATTTGAACCAATGATACATACAACGTAAATTCACAATTCTTGTTTGAAAACGGTAGCTCTATTGGCAACGCAAAAGCATAAATCAAGGTGTGTCAATTGCAGAAGGTACCAGAAACTGAGTAGCCATGAAGGTGGGTTGTTGCTTTTAACGCAGCCTTGCACACGTAATCTGCCACAACTCTTAGGAGAATATGACTTAGCTGCCGACTTCAATGTTGCTTG
>JBBSHC010000751.1:0-2429 GCA_038253425.1 Leptolyngbyales cyanobacterium
AAAATAACGCGACTCTACCTGAATCGTCGTGTGTTCACGATTAAACTGGTCTACCAACCGTTGCAGAACCGCACGATTTTCGGGTGGGTTAACGCCCTGCCACAAGGTTAATCGGGTCACTCCGGGCGGTGTCGCTGCTGCAACCTGGCATCCAGATAGCATTAGCAAACACAGGCTCAAAAGACAACACGTTAACCACTGACGAAACCCTGGCATGATTGGCTTACTCCACTGGTTGCTTTTCACCCCGCCACCTCTCAAGAGATCTACAACAGTTTGCAGCTAAAAGAAGTACCCATCCTAAGCTGAAAGCCATCTTCATAGCCTGCTTTACTCTTGACTCCTTAAACTGAAGTGCCTTTGGGTAAGCTGCCTGGCTCCTGAATCCTGAATCCTGAATCCTGAATCCTGCCTGCTGCTGTCATACCAGCTTTTCGGTGATTCCGCAAACCTGTATCGTTGAATACAAAGTCAAGAGAGTAAGTGCGTCTCAATAGGACTGATAGCTTTGGTAGGCGTTGCTCGTGTCTGAGGCGACTTCCGCATTTCTCGATTCAACACGGCTTCTCTTTGATTTGCAGCAAGCCAATGAGATTGCTCGGAGTCTGAGTGGTTGTCTGGAACCAGAAACGATCGCTCGGCGGTTAACTGATGGCATGGTCGAACAGTTTGGTTGTGCCTTTGCCCGCATCTGGCTGGTAGAGAACGATCGTGCGGTACTGCGATTAGTTGCCTCTTCTGGTATGTATACCCGCATTGATGGCTCGTTTGCCAGAGTGCCAATGGGTGCCTTTAAAGTAGGCAAGATTGCTCAGAATGGTATCCCATTTTTAAGTAATTACCTGGCAGATGAAACCTGGGTGCGCGATCGAGAATGGGCGATCGCGCAAGGTATTAAAGGGTTCGCTGGCTACCCCTTGACGGCAGGCGGTGATGTGGTTGGAGTGCTGGCGGTTTTCAGTCGGCAGGCGATGGCACCAGAATTTTTAGAAGTCTTGCAAAGTCTCTGCGCTACGGTAGCGATCGCGCTTGAAATTGCTTTGCACTACCAGCAAGAAAAACAATCCTGGCGGTTCACATCTCAGCTTCATGCCACGAACCACAGCCCTTTATCGGAGCAGTTAGCAGGCATCTTAGAAACGGTGCGTCCCACGTTGGTGGGTACTGAAGTGCCGCTATCGGCACCACTCATGTACTTATTTTTACGGACAGCCGAGATTCTACGCGCCATGCAGTGTATCTACTGTCGTCTCACCTATGGCACCGCACAGATTGCCCTGGAAGCAATGGCGTCTTCACCAACTCCCATGACTCAAGTGCAGGGCGATGACACAAATGCTATTTTTGGCGATCTTCTCTTTGCAGCATCCTGTCTGGGAGGAAGTGTTCAGAGTTATGCCGGGGCAAATCAACGGGCTGTACAGGTTTTGCTGACGGTTCCCTATCCTGGCTGTGTGTTGGGTCCCCGCGTGCAGATTCAGTGCCGCCTATCTGTCTTACAAATGGCGTTTACGCACTTGGCTTACTTGGCAGGCTTGACCGTTTGCGTGGTAACTGACGACGCTACCGTTCCCGTTCTCACAGATGATCCAACGTTCGTGCAAACGTCTAACCCGTTAATATGGGTCACCACTCACGCCCAACCAGTCCCCAAACAAGTGAGAGCCAAAATTGATTTGACGATCGCTCCTGCCCACCTTCGCGCCGCTGTTGAAGCCGTCAGCAACGGGGAAGTGTGGGGGATTGCGCCCCGATCGGAGGCAGAATTGCAGGGGCTTTCGGAGCGCGAACAGGAGATTATGGCACTACTGGCTCAGGGTTTGCGCGATCGTGATATTGCCAACACACTCCACATTAGCGATCGCACGGTTAAATTTCACATCAACAATATTTTGGCAAAACTTAAAGCCAGAACTCGCTTTCAGGCGCTTTATCAAGTCACTTGCAACGGCTGGCTTGATCTCGAAACGTTGGAGCGATCGCGCCTTCCAGAGCCGCTAGAAGGATCATAGTCTAACGTTGTCCATCACCCGCTGCAAACAACCTCGAACGCTTAACAGATAGACTCTCGACGGTCGGGTGCATGGACGTTTTTAGCTTTCGTTGCTAATCTCCGCTAATTTCAACTAAAGCTTCACCAGATTGTAAAAGCTCTAGTGCTTCTGGCAAAGTAGCACTCAAAATTTCTCGCAACCGAGCATTTGAGGTGTTACCGCAAGTCAACCAGATGATTTGCGGTGGCGTACCAAGACGATCAATTAGATCAACAAAATCACTGTCTTTAGTTATGAAGATAACGCCTTGAGCCTTTGCTGCCTCAAAAATCTCAAGATCTTCAGCGTCTCTCAAACCAATGTCTCGTAAAGCTAATGCTGTCACTCCAAAAGTGCTGCTAATCCAAGTTGCAATTTCAGGTGACAAATGCGCGT
>JBBSHC010000752.1:0-2401 GCA_038253425.1 Leptolyngbyales cyanobacterium
GCCTTCCTACAACCCCAATCAGTATTTCAAATATCCAGTAGAGCGGTTTAAGAACTGGGCACTTTCTGACCTCTACGAGCCAGGATCGACGTTTAAACCCATCAACGTAGCGATCGCGCTAGAAACAGGCTCCATCAAGCCAGATAGCGTTTTTTACGACGAAGGACAGATTCAGGTTAGCGGTTGGCCCATCCAGAACTTTGATTACTCATCGTCTGGGGGCAGAGGTCGCATTACCCTCACCGAAATTCTGGAATACTCCAGCAACGTTGGCATGGTGCATGTGGTACAGCAAATCAAACCAAACCTGTATTACACCTGGCTCAAGCGGTTGGGGATAGGTGACCCAGTTGGTATTGACCTACCATCGGAAGCGTCGGGTCAGTTCAAAGACCAAAAAACGTTTTTAGAATCACCGATCGAACGGGCGACGACAGCTTTTGGTCAGGGGTTTTCGCTCACACCCATTCACCTTGCCCAACTGCACGCCGTCTTAGCCAATGGTGGCAGCCTTGTTACGCCCCACGTTGTACGTGGCTTATTTGACAGCAAAGGACAGCCCTACTGGCAAACCAATTTGCCAAAATCTCGCCCCCTTTTCTCCAAGGCGACAACCCAGGCTGTACTCGCCATGATGGAAACTGTTGTGAGCAAAGGCACTGGCAAAAGCGCCCAAGTGCCGGGTTATCGGATTGCGGGCAAAACTGGCACTGCCCAGAAAGCCAACCCCAATGGGGGATATTTTAGTCATGCGAAGATCACCAGCTTTGTTGGCATCTTCCCTGTAGAAGCACCTCGCTATGTGGTCGTTGCGGTCGTCGATGAACCTCAAGGTAGTGATGCCTTCGGCTCGACAGTCACCGCGCCCGTTGTGAAAGCCGTCATTGAAGCACTCATTAGCCTGGAAAAGATTCCTGCTGCATCGGCAGTGAGCGCAACGTCGAGTGCTATCACACCATAGGGCGATCGAAGAGATGAGCCGCCTAGACAGCCAGGAAGCTACTTCTGCCTCCAACTGCGATCGCTCTTAGCTTATAGCCTGTTAAAAGCAGCCTTTGATGAAGCTGCCAGATGATCTGCGTGCTAGGGAGTGTCATCAGTTAAAGCTGTAAGACAATCAGCGGTGGGCTTTCAGACTTATTTGATCAAACCCAGGAGCAAGCTAGAATCCAGACATCGCGCAGAATCCCCAGCTAGTTGATAAATGACCCCATAGACGCGCACAAACAAAACTACGCACTACACTAATAGACAAGCATCGGTACCGTTGATGATGAGATCTATGATGAAGATTACAGCGGCAGAAACCAAAGCACTTACAGCGGTTTTCGGTTGAGTACAACACCGCTTTGAGTCAGCGGTCAGCGATCAGCTTTTTGCTCATCGGACTGTGGCTGATACATTTGAACATCGCTGTATTTCCGCTCGTTAACATTGCTTTCCGTTTGATATTTCCACCTGGAGACTCAGCTCTTAGCTCATATCACTTGTCATAACCAAGCTTGAGGAACGTTGCATGAAATTTGCTCAAACAATGACAATTTTGATCGCTGGGAGTGTTGTAGGTGCTGCTGCGATGCCGATACAACCTATCCACGCAGCTACTTTAACTTATGATTTTTCAGTCGCGATCGATCCAGCTTCGAGTTTTTTACCAGGCGCTCAAGGAAGCGGTTCTTTTAGCGTTGATGACTCTAGTTTTGATAGTTTAGGGTCTGCTATACCAACGCAATTAGACTTTAAATTTAACGACAGCTCCAGTCTTTACACAGCAAAGGATGACATCAACTATCCCACTTACCCAATCATCTTTCAAACAGCATCCTCTGGTAACGGTTCTCCAGTTGGTTTAAATTTTGTCTTCCTTTATAAAAATAGCGTTGCCTCTGCTCCCGAAAAACTCATCCTCACAGGCAATGATGTTTCGGTGTACGAAAACGCTAAATCAGGTCAAAAAATCGGCTCTGGCACCATTTCTTACGCTGCGGCTGGCGTTCCTGAGCCGTCTAATGTTGGCGCGATCGTGCTGGCTGGTGGCATTGGTCTTTGGTTACTCAAACGGCAGCGATCGACTGCAACCAACAAAGCGCCTGACTAAACTGCTTATTAACGCGAAAACGGCAGCGCTCCAAGCGGAGAATGCAGGAGTTCGCAGCCAGAGGTAATACATATCCCCGGTTAAAAGCCACCGCTAAAGACTTTTTCACCCCTGGCTGCTGGCTGCTGACTTCCGACTGCTGACTTCCGACTTTTGAAAGCTGCTTTAACGATCGCTAAACGCATCCTCACCGTCAGGCACATCTTTCAGTTGCACCACCAAATTCGGCAACCCATCAAGCTTTTCAGCAGGCACCACCTCTTCAACCAACGGCATAAACAGTGTAAGACCACCAGGAACGCA
>JBBSHC010000753.1:0-2397 GCA_038253425.1 Leptolyngbyales cyanobacterium
AGACCGAAAGTTTTTTAGCCATTTATGGACATATTCGGGTGGAAGATCGGCTCAATCGCCTGCTACAGCTACTCAAACAGGAAGTAGGAGAGCCAACAGAGCACGGCACTCGTTTAAGCGCCCGTCTTACACATCAGGATCTCGCAAGCGCCTGTTGCACAACCAGAGTGACGATTACTCGTTTGCTCAACCGCTTTCAACAGCAGGGTACGATCGCGATCGATGCTCGAAACCACTTGATTTTGAAAGCTTAAATGGTTCTCTTTAGCAACTTGGCGATCGCATCTCATCTTTTTTTAAGGAAGCTATCAGGGTTGGCTCAGACGGTCGATCTAGGCTATGAATGGCGCACTCTGATGCTTAGTGTTCCATCGGAAATTGGACAAAACCATGAAGAAACGCGATTTTTTATTGGCGAGTACTGCGATGCTTGGGGCTATCGGGCTATCGCGCAGTTTGCCTGGGCGATCGAAAGAAATGTCAGACGCAGGCAATAAAGCGAAGCGTACGTTTGAAGTCACTAAAACAGAGGCAGAGTGGCGCAAAATCTTGACGCCTGCCCAGTTTTCGGTCTTGCGGCAACACGGCACCGAACCTGCTGGCAGCAGCCCCCTAGACAAAGAGTATCGCCACGGCACGTATATTTGTGCGGGCTGTAAGCTGCCTCTTTTTCGCTCAGCTACCAAGTTTGACAGCGGGACGGGTTGGCCCAGCTTTTATGCACCGATTGCAGGCGCGATCGGCACTACAACTGATGAATCATTATTGATGACCCGCGTAGAAGTCCATTGCCGTCGATGTGGTGGGCATTTGGGTCATGTCTTTGATGATGGTCCTAAGCCAACAGGCAAACGCTACTGCATGAACGGTGTTTCTCTGAAACTGATTCCAAGTTGAGATCACGTCGCTCCAGTTGTGCTAGCAGCACTTTTTTGAGGCGTCAAGAACCTTATAAATAGAAGCGGGTGGATGCTTCGGTGCGTCTAGCTAACATTGACAGCTTATTGGCGATCGTACGGCATGATAAGGGCAAAGCAACGGTGACTGGAACGTGCACGCATTAGTCTAACGTTACTCAGAGCTTGGGCAATAATGGGAGAAAAATCATGGCAGCGCACATCCTGCTAGTGGAAGATGAGACCAAACTCGCTCGCTTTCTGGAACTAGAGTTGAGCAGTGAAGGTTATCGGGTCAGCGTAGCCCACGATGGGATGTCAGGCTTGGCTTTAGCCCGCGAAACCGAACTTGATTTGGCAATTTTAGACTGGATGCTGCCAGGGTTGACGGGTGTTGAGCTGTGTCGCCGCTTGCGAACCACAGGCAGTAAAATGCCGATTATTCTCCTCACAGCACGGGATGAAGTGGGCGATCGTGTTTCCGGTTTGGATGCCGGAGCCGATGACTATGTGGTAAAACCCTTTAGCATTGAAGAACTGCTTGCGCGCATTCGTGCCCATCTCCGCCGCACGCAGGAACCGGACGAAGATACTTTGCAGTTTGAAGATCTGCGCTTAAATCGGCGCACCCGCGAAGTCTTTCGCCACCAGCGCTCGATCGATTTAACGGCAAAAGAATTTGATTTGCTCGAATCCCTTCTCAGCCATCCCCGGCAAGTTTACACCCGCGACCAAATTCTTGAAAAAGTCTGGGGCTACGATTTTATGGGCGATTCCAACATTATCGAAGTTTACATTCGCTATCTACGCTTGAAGCTAGAAGAGAAAGGTGAAAAACGATTGATTCACACAGTCCGGGGTGTTGGCTATGCGCTACGAGAGCAATAAGTAGGGGTGAAACATGCTTTAGATGCTGGGTATCAGTCTTGCTACAATTTTGAAAGCGTTAAAAACCGTTGCACTGTTTGAAGTTGAAACAAAAACGATCCAAGTCTTTGCTGTTAGCCTTGCTCAATTCTCTGGCTGATTTTGATGGAGTGTTCTCTGAAGCTGCCATAGAGTTGTTGCATGAGTTGAAAACACGATCGCACGGTCTCCCCCCGCTGTACGCCGATGTTTTTATACTGCCACCCTCGGCAACGTGTGCTGATCTGGTCGATCGCGTCACGTCTTTGTCTCAAGAGCAGGTAGCGATCGCCAGCTTTGCGTTTCAAATCTTTCGCTTCTATGAGCAAATCTTGAGGGCAAACCCCGGTGACTCGTCGCCCCAACAGGCGGCTGCCTATGAATCACAACTGGAGCGCATTCGGCTTTCGGTAGCTCGAACAAAGGTGGCTTTAGCTGAGTCCCTTGGGTAAAGCCTGAAAGAGCAGATACAATGACCTGTTAGCAACTAGCAAAACCGACGATCGCTATGCCTTCTCTTGACCCCCCGCAATCCGATCGCCTCATGCAACATCTCACTGGTATTGAACAACTGCTAACTGAGGTAGACGAAGAA
>JBBSHC010000754.1:0-2397 GCA_038253425.1 Leptolyngbyales cyanobacterium
ATACAAGCGTTGAGTTAGACGAGCGTGAATTGTCTTCAGCCCAGTATCGATCAGCGATTTGCCAACGGTCATACTTCAAGGCTACAGAATTTTCGTGGCTTGTGTAGCGATCGCAGCAAGACTCCGCAGAATCACATAAATCCTTGACAGATTTATCGTTGAGCCATCAAATTTCCTCATCAACCCTTCATCAACTCTGTTGACTTATTGTGGACAAAAATCAGCGTTTCTAAACAATCAATGTCTTTAAATAATTAGCGTGCTTAAAGCATGAGCGCAGGCGGTGGTGGGCAGGTAAACGTCATCTGCTGCCCATTGAGGTGGGTTAAAGCCAGGTACAGCGCGTGTAAATGATAGCCACAATCACCTGGAACAGGCAACTTGCCGCTCACTGATGGCTCGTAAGTGACAGGAACCCCTCCCATAGCGTAAAGCGGATCGCCCACCAGCGGGTACCCTGCTGCTGCCAGATGGATACGAATTTGGTGCGGTCTGCCTGTCAGTATAATCACTTCCAGTAATGCTGTCTCCGCATCACGTCGCAACACCTGACAATCGCTTTGGGCAAACGCACCCTCTGAGTGAGCCGCATACACGTATCCCAAAACAGGGTGGGGATGCTTGCCGATCGACCTGGTAATAGTAAAACGATCGCTCATGGCAGTACCCTGAGCCAGTGCCCGATAGGTTTTGCGGATCTGGCGATCGCGCATTTGCTGACTGAGATAGGCACGAGCAGCAGGCGATCGGGCAAGCAGTAACAGCCCAGAGGTACCACGACCGAGGCGATGAATTGGCAATGGAGTTTCCTGGGGATAGCGCTGCTGCAACTGCCAGAGCAACGTATGGGTCAAAAAACCGCCCCCCGGCAACACAGGCAAGCCAGACGGTTTTGCCACCACCATTAAATCCACATCCTCATAAAGCACCTCAAACGCTAGCGGCACCTCTGGTTCTTGCCAGGGTGGACGATGATAGGTCAACCACTGCCCTGCCAGTAATGGCGTCTCTACTGTCGTCGCTGCCCCATCAAGCAACACCTGCCCCGCTTGAATGCGATCGCACCACTCAACCCGACTAGAGTGCCGATAGCGCTGAGTGTAATAGTCAACCACGGTCTGCCCATGCGCCGATCGGCTGACTCGTTCCTGGTAAGTCCAACCGCTGTTCACGTCTGCGTTATCTGTCTGCTAATGATCTGCCCGTTAAACTATGTCACTCCTGTATTCTGGACTGTGTAGTGAGCATAAAGCCAGGAGCGCGAGTATTTCACGATCGGGTACGTAGAAGTACTTAAAAAGTAAATGCCCCCAGCCGGAGCCAGAGGCAAAATCAGGGTGCATCTACCACTCCTTTCTTCCGCATCGCCCGACATCATCCGGAGCATTCAAACATTTAGTAGCTGACTCAGTTCGCTTTTAACGCCCAACGCTGCTCATTGCGTCTTCTTGCCCTGTTTGTAATCAACCCCTAGCAACCGTTCTGCCGTGGTTTCTTTTGCTCAACTTCAAGCGCATCAACAGCGATCGCAGTCTACTCAGTATCAGTGTCAGGTCAATGTGAACCTGTACAAGTCGCCTGCCTTGCAAGGGTTAGTCACACAGGCAGCAGCAGGACGACAGTTACGCCTTCTATCCCAGCTAGAGGCAGATGCGGTTGAAACGAGTCAGAAGGCTCTGGAGGTGTGCCTTTGTGAAGACGATTATCCTGGTTGGTTCGCGATCGCTGATCTCCAATGCCTCACGGTAGCTGAGAAGCCCTATCGAGCGATCGTTCTGTCAGAGTCAGACATTCGAGGCAAGCTACCGGATGCGATCGCCCTTGCCCAAACTGCTATGACCCAACCCAACCAATACCTCTGGGGCGGCACCGTTAGTCCTAACTACGACTGTTCGGGCTTAGTGCAAACTGTTTTTGCCGCCGTTGGTATCTGGCTGCCCAGAGATGCTTACCAGCAAGAAGCGTTTACGCAGGCAATTGTCATGTCCGATCTCATCCCTGGCGATCTGGTGTTGTTTGGTTCGTCTGCCAAAGCCACGCATGTAGGGCTGTATCTGGGAGATGGCTGCTACATCCACAGTTCTGGCAAAGACCAGGGACGCAACGGCATCGGCATCGATCGCTTGTCTAGTGAAGGGGATACCGTTAGCCGAACGTATTACGCTCAACTGCGCGGTGCGGGGCGGATCGTGAGGTCGTATCAGCCGCAGTGAGGGTGAGAAGCAGGGGAGGCAGTAAGAAGGCAAAAGGTAAAAGGTAAAAGGCAAAAGGCAAAAGGTAAAAGGTAAAAGGCAAAAGGCAAAAGGCGTAACTAACTTGAAGCTTTAAGCTTGAAACTCTGGCGTTGCTGAAAGTATGAATTGCCTCATCCCCGAATCTACTCCCACAAGAGAAGGG
>JBBSHC010000755.1:0-2383 GCA_038253425.1 Leptolyngbyales cyanobacterium
AGACAAGCGGGGCAATTTGCAACTACGATCGCACCGTTATGCGAAGGAACTGACGACGACACTCCAGGCAAGTCCGGCGGAGTTTGAGTATCAAAAGCAGTGGCTTTCCAGATTAAAGCTGACACCCGCAGAGTTCATCCGTCTGCGTCGTGCTGGTATTGCTAAAGGCGTGGCGATCGCTGCCACCAAGCGCGATCAACTGGCAGCCGATGCCCCCTTTAGTGACTTTTATGCGGGTGCTTTCACCTATCTCATGACCCAATATCTGTGGCAGGCAACGGGAACAGCAACCGTGAGCAGTGCGATTCCCAGTATTGCTCGTAGCACAACCAGCGCTTCTTCTAGCAGCCAGGAACCGCAGTATGAAGTCAAGCCTGGTAGCGGCAATGAGCAGTTGCTGTACTTTACGCCGCTGCAAACAGCACCCGCAGAAGCGGTGATTACAAAGGTAGAAGGCGATCGCGCGGAGCTATGGCTGGGTGGCTTGAACCCGCAAAGTTTAGCAGCGTTTGGACGGGATGCGGTGCTGGGTGCCGTCGATCGAGAAGGGCGTAGCCTGGGGCAAGTCAAGCTAGAGTCGCGTCAGGGTCTCGTTGGACGGGGCAAATTACTGAATGCGGCTCAACCGGGTGCGCTACTGCAAGAGCAAGTGCGAGGCATTCCGACTGGACTCACCCTCAAGCTAGGTCTCGATCGCTCGTTGGAGCCTGATCTAACGCAAGCAAAACAGGCATTGCAGGCAATCAAACGCATTGACGCCATGCCCTTATATCAGGGAGATGTGCAGTACATCCTGGGACGCATGACCGCTGCGAATCGAGCGTTGCGCCAGAGTCAGGGAACAGAAAATGCTGTGCCTCCCGTCGGCAGTATCGGGCTTTTTTATCCTGGTTCCGATTGGGTTCCTGGCTCATTTGGTGCCGTTGGAGAAGCCGTAACGGATGCGGTACAGCGGTTGCAACCCAAGCTCAAAGCTCTACTGGCAGCGCGGCTGGTCAAACTAACGCTGAACCCCACTGCCTCGCGGCTGCATGTTTCCGTTGCGATGAATCTGGACGGTACTAACCGCTTGCTTGCCAGCACCTTTACAGTGCGCGGAGCGGGTAAGACAGCCTCTGGAGCAGTTCCGACGATCGCACACACAAATGATCTGCCGTTGGGAACGTCGCTCCAGTTTCAGATTGTCAATCAAGAAGCGCGTGACTTATACATCAACGTTTTGGTCATCGACTCGACGGGAGAAATGACCGTCATTTTCCCTAACCAATGGTCTACTACGGCAGATGCCATGAAGGTCGCAGCCGGAAAAACGCTTCGTATCCCTGAACCGGGCAGCGATCGCTTCAATCTGGTGACGCAAGAACCAAAAGGCATCACTGAAGTGTTAGCGATCGCCAGCACCGTACCGTTAGGCGGCGCACTCAAGGCCCTGCAAACGATCGCGTCTCGCGGTGGACAGTCTCGCGGACCGATCGCGTTAACCGATCCAACCGAGGCGATCGGTCAATTGCTCGATGATTTAGACTCCAGCACTCGCGGCAGGAGTGGACGTACTGCCTCAGCCAGCGCTATCCGCCGCATCGACACATCCCAATTAGCCGCCCTGTCGATCACGTTTAATGTGATTTGACCCTTGTGATTTGCCCACACGCTGCGAAGATCATACGTTTAGAGGCAAGCCTGAACGCGTAGGCAGGATTCGTAGAGGAACCTCTACACGTAAGCTCGGACTCGCTGAAGTAACTCCTCGAAGTCAATCGGCTTACGGATAAAGCCATCAGCCCCAACTGCCTGCCCAGTAGTGGCGCTTTCCTCATCGTAAGCCGTGATTAGCACAACAGGAACAGTTGCCAGCTTTTCGCTTTGTCGGATGCGTTTCGTCACTTCATAGCCCGTCATGTCGGGCATCATCACATCCAGCAGCAGCAGATCAGGAGGCACTGCTTCGGCTTTAGCGATCGCTGTGCTGCCATTATTAGCAACCTCAACGGCATAACCCTCCAATTCCAGCATGGCTTTGAGCAAAAACAGGTTATCCGCCAGATCATCGACGACAAGAATATAGCCAGCCTGAGAAGGGGCCTCGATCTCAGACGGGAAATTGGTAGTTAATTTCATCACAAAAAAACGTATGAATCAGAAAGAGTTTTAAAAAATGCTTTCGCGCACTCCTACATATATCGACAATGTTCAGGTTCATGCTCATGCTCATACTCAAGAAAGATTTAACGCTGCAACTTAGCCTGCATTATTCATGAGCCATGTTCGAGGCAGACAGACTACCCCCGTTCGGTAGGACAGCAGAGGAAGCTGCGGTAAGAACCGCGCTCAAGGGGTACAAAAGCGCGTCAGAAGGGGTCAAACTGGGTGCCTTGAGGGCAAA
>JBBSHC010000756.1:0-2363 GCA_038253425.1 Leptolyngbyales cyanobacterium
GGGGTGCAGGGGTGGAACCCCTGGCTGGGGGCATTGCCCCCACACCCCCTTTGATCCCCATGTCCTACGCCCTGTGGCGGCAGCTATACAACCAAAACAACCTCACCTGATTGGGTACGCGGCTGTGCTGTTTTTCGGTGCTGTCTCAAGGAGTGGTCGATTGGTTTTGTCAGCGATCGCTCAGCTTAAAATGTAAACGGGTTCAGGTGGTTCAAGGAATTTAGTCAGGAACAGCGATCGCCCAATTCCCCGCTTTTATGTCATCGTTTACACTCAAAGGCAATGAAAGCGATCGCTGAATTGTGTTGCTGTTCGTCTGACAAGTCGCGGTACACTGCATCCAGCTAAAATAACCTACACTCATTACCCTCTAGCGCAAATTCATGGACATTCAGGCTCTTATCCGCGAAATTCCAGACTTCCCTAAACCAGGAATTCTGTTTAAAGACATCACGACCCTGCTACGCGATGCTGAGGGCTTACGCTACACCATTGATGCATTAGCAGAGAAATGTTCAGACTTAGCGCCCGACTACATTATTGGTATGGAGTCACGCGGCTTTATCTTTGGTGCGCCGTTAGCCTATAAGCTCGGAAAAGGCTTTATTCCTGTGCGGAAACCGGGCAAACTACCCGCTGCTGTGCATTCCATTGAATATGAGCTAGAGTACGGCATGGATTGCCTGGAGGTTCATCAAGATGCACTCCATCCGCCCGACTGCAAAATTTTGATCGTCGATGACTTGATTGCTACGGGTGGCACAGCAAACGCTACAGCAAAGCTGGTGCAGCGATCGGGTTGTCAGCTAGTTGGTTTTGCCTTCGTGATTGAGCTTAAAGCTTTAGGCGGACGCCAACGCTTACCTGAAGTGCCAATCGTTACGCTTGTTGAGTATTAGGTCAGTCGTTGAATAGGCAGTCAGTAGCAGCGCTTTCTTAGCAATCACGATCAATGAGCCACTTTCTCCAATGACTACATCTGACCGAAGCCGACTCGCGTCGAGCGTTGATACACTGACAGCCTTTGTCACTAGCGAAACGTTTGTTTATATTGTTAAGCGGATATTGCAAGCGCTGCTGACCTTGTTTCTGGCGTCTGCGTTGAGTTTTGTCATTATTCAGCTTGCTCCTGGCGACTACCTGGATACTCTGAAACAGAATCCAAAAATTTCACCGGAACGCATCGAACAACTGCGGCAGCAATTTGGTCTTGATAAATCCTGGTTTGAGCAGTATTTCCTTTGGCTCTGGCAGATTCTTAAACCAGTGCCGCTGCCAGGGGGACCCGGTTGGCTACTACTACCTCAGGGAAACTTTGGTAACAGCTTTGTTTCTAATCGTTCGGTATCTTCTCTACTGTGGGAACGCGTGCCCGCAACGCTATTGTTAGCCATTTCGTCTCTCGTTGTCACCTGGGCGATCGCTATTCCGTTAGGCATTGTGGGTGCCGTGAATCAAAATCGTTGGAGCGATCGTCTCCTGCAAGTGATTAGTTACGCTGGGCAGGGCTTTCCCAGTTTCATTACAGCGCTGCTCTTGCTCATTTTGGCGCAAAACATCTCCCCGCTTTTTCCAGTTGGGGATATGACCAGCATCGACCACGATGAGTTCAACCCCCTCGGCAAATTTATTGATCTTGTTTGGCACATGATTTTGCCGACGATCGCTCTCAGCGTCACTAGCTTCGCTGGGCTTCAGCGCATTACTCGCGGCGAACTGCTTGATGTGTTGCGGCAGGACTATATCCAAACTGCCCGTGCTAAAGGGTTGCCAGAGAATAAGGTCATTTACGTTCATGCCCTGCGTAATGCCATTAATCCGCTGATTACGCTCCTCGGTTTTGAGTTTGCAAGTTTGCTCAGTGGTGCCTTTATTGCCGAATTCTTTTTCAATTGGCCCGGTTTAGGTCGGCTGATTCTGCAAGCTGTGCAAGCCCAAGATCTTTACCTTGTGATGGCAAGCCTGATGATGGGTGCCATGATGCTGATTGTGGGTAACTTGCTGGCTGATTTACTCTTAAAAGCAATCGATCCTCGCATTAAGCTAGAAGAGGCAAACTAGCTAAAAGCGATCGCTTCGCCGTTTGTTTTTGACAGCTAGAATTTGACAGCTAGAAACGGTACTAAAACGCTACTTTCGGTTGTGCAGGAGCGATCGTCGGAAATTTGCTTTTAAGGAAAGATCTTTACATCCTGCACAACGATTTCTAACGTTCGCTGAAACCTATTTGATCAGCGCTTTCAGCTCACAATCAAAATCAACAAGCTCAAACTAAGCATCCAGCCATGTTCTCTCAAACCTATTACCTCATTCGTTCTAGAACTGATGGTAATTATTTAGTGGCGCATCCTCACCAAGACGAA
>JBBSHC010000757.1:0-2356 GCA_038253425.1 Leptolyngbyales cyanobacterium
AGGAAGCTAACTAAATCATGAACGATCAGACATCAAAACAACACTCTTCTCAAGATCAGTCACCGCCTACTATTGACTATTGGCACGTTTGGACGGATCAAGAGGGAGTCAGCCATCAATCCCGTCGTCAAATTCAGGACTTTAAACTCAAAAGTATTGCACCCCCTGCCTCTCCTCAGTGGTTGGGTCAGGTAAAGCAGGAAGGTGGCACCTTCAGCTTTACCGTGATGCCTATCGGCTGGACTGGAACCTGGCATGAAAACCCAAAGCCCCAGTGGATTATTCCTCTGTCGGGACGCTGGTTTGTAGAAACGATGGATGGGCAACGGGTAGAAATGGGTGCGGGTGAAATTTCGTTTGGCGCCGATCAGAATACGACGGAAGACGCACAGGGACATAAAGGGCACCTTTCAGGAACCGTTGGCAATGAACCCGCCGTTTTGGTCATCGTGCAATTTGAACAAACTCCATCGATCGCCTAATCCCATCCCTGCAATTCTGCTAACAAAAGTGACCCAGTTATATGGTGAAATTTCGCAATCAATCTCAAGCATTTGGCAGTCCGGGGATCGCTCCTCGGTGGACACATGCAAATAAAGACGGGATTGGAACGGCTTACTTTACCGCCAGTCGAACCTGGTTTACGATTTGGAACGGTGTTGTGACTGAGGTTTACTATCCGACCGTCGATCGCCCCCAAATCCGAGATTTACAGTATTTAATTTCAGATGGTCAAAGCTTTTTTCATGAAGAAAAGCGAGATCTCAATTCCAAAACAGAACGCATGTGGTCGCATGGGTTGGGCTACCGAATCTGCAATTCTGATCCGCAAGGACGGTATACCCTGACCAAAGAAATTATCAGCGATCCTCACCTTTCCTGCATTTTGCAGCGGACTCGGCTAGCAGCAGAGCAATCAGTTTTGTCTAAACTGCATCTTTATGCTTTGTGTGCGCCTCATCTCAATGTTGGCGGTTGGGGTAATCATGCTCGCGTGGCGGAAGTTGCCGGACGACTCATTTTAACGGCAGAAAAAGATGGCACTTGGTTAGCGTTAGCAGCGACGATTCCATTTAGTCGGCTTTCTTGCGGATTCGTCGGACACAGTGATGGCTGGACGGATTTGTCAAATAACTTTCAGATGGATTGGGAGTTTAACCAGGCGTTAGATGGCAATGTTGCGCTAATGGGAGAGCTTGATCTCAACTCCGATCGCCTCCATCAAACTGAAGCGTATCGCGAATTCACGTTGGGAATTGCATTTGGCGAGACGCTACATCACGCAGTCTCCACGCTGTTTCAATCTCTAGAAATCCCTTTTGAGCAACAGCAGCAAACCTATAAACAACAGTGGGAAGAAACCTGTAAACATTCGCTGCCGTTAGAATCAACAACCTGTGATGGTGGAAATTTGTACCACAGTAGTTTTAGTTTGCTGCTGGCGCATGAAGATAAGTCTTATCCCGGCGCGATCATTGCTTCCCTGTCGATTCCCTGGGGAGAAGCAGTAGGCGACCAAAATCAGGGTGGCTATCATCTCGTCTGGACGCGAGATATGCTCAACAGCGTCACTGCGTTGCTGGCAGCAGGCGATCGCCATACCCCGATGCGTGCATTGATTTATTTAGCCACAAACCAGCAAGAAGATGGCGGGTTTGCCCAAAACTTTTGGATCGACGGTACGCCTTATTGGACAGGGATTCAACTCGATGAAGTGGCGGCTCCAATTCTGCTGGCGTGGCAACTGCACACCCAGAATGCACTGGTTCATTTTGATAGTTATCCAATGGTGTTGCGGGCAGCCGGGTACTTAGTGCGATATAGTCCTGTAACTCAACAAGAACGATGGGAGGAGGCAAGCGGCTTTTCGCCTTCTACGCTTGCCGCCAGCATTGCAGCTTTGATTTGTGCCGCAGCCTTTGCTCGCGATCGCCAGGACAACGCCACGGCTCAGTTTTTGGAAGAATACGCCGATTTTCTCGAAAGCCATGTAGAAACCTGGACGGTTACCACTGAGGGCACTCTAGTTCCTGGCATCCCACGCCATTATGTTCGCATTACACCCGCCAGCATTCACGATACCCATCCCAACGAAAACCCCAATCAGGGAACGGTTTCCATCGCCAATCAACCGCCAGGGCAACTGAGTGAATTTCTGGTTAAAGAAGTTGTGGATGGCGGTTTTTTGCAGCTTGTCCGATTTGGCATTCGTCAGCCCGATGATCCAATTATCCTCGACTCAATCAAAGTGATTGATGCAGTCTTGAAGGTAGATACGCTACTGGGTTCTTGTTGGCATCGCTACAACCATGATGGCTATGGGCAGCAGGAAGATGGCGAGCCGTTTGTGCAATGG
>JBBSHC010000758.1:0-2354 GCA_038253425.1 Leptolyngbyales cyanobacterium
AACCATGCGATGTCAGCGTTTTCCTCTACTGCCAGGGCGCGATAATGAATGCCGATTCGTACTGACCAGAACTGCCCCACCTTCTTGAAAGGCAGTGATGGATACCGAGAATCTTGCTTGAATAACTCGTAGCACCGATCAGCCAGTGCTTGAATTTCGTCCGGCAACTGTTGATAGTGATGCCAAAAGTCAGGAGTTGCGCGGTATATCACAAATCAGTACAGCGTCTGTCCCGTAGATGTTGCAGTGCTTGTTCAGCCAGTCCATTGAGGCGACCTGCTGCGACATCTTCTTTAAATGCCGATCCCATAGCTCTGCATCGAACTCTGCAAACCACACTCGGAAAGCGGCAAGTTCTTCTACAGATAATTGACTGACGGCGCGTTCAATCTCTTGCAAATTACTCATACGCTTAAAGGAAACTCGGCACATTCCTAATCATACTGACGGATTTGAGCCTTTTAGCACTCAACCTCCATCACCAATTTCTACCGCCAGCAGATCGCCAATCGTTGAGCAGCCTAACCTGACTCGCTACACCGCCGTTCCTAGATGCCAAACAGCGTTTGCAGACGCTTGCGAATTCTGATAAACGGTGTTTCTTCTGAAAACTCCGACAATAAACCCATCTCGCGCAGGGTTTGCTGCCGTTCCATCAGTTTGCTGGCAATCTGGTCGGCTAAACCGCTGTGATCTTCCAGGAGCTTTTGCAGGTCGTTGCGCTCGATCACGAAAAGTACGGTGTCTTCAAGCGTCCGCACGGTTGCCGATCGCGGGATGCCCAGCAGCAATGACATTTCGCCAAAAAATTCGCCTTCATTCAGCGTCGCAATATACTGCTCAACTCGTTTGGAAAAAATCTCCACAGAGCCGTTGAGGATGATGTAAAACGACTCTCCTGGTGTGCCTTCTTCACAGACAATCTGCTGAGGTGGAAAGAGCTGCCGATAGCCATACTCAATGAGCTGCAATAGTTCCTCATCGCTGCCCTGCTCGAAGTAGGAAATCCGTCGCAGCATATCGCGCAGAGTCAAGTTACTAGGTGCCTTTGGTGCAGGTTTTTTGCTCTCGATCGCGTCGCTCTCTTTGGTCTTGCCATTGCCTGTTTCTGTGGCTCGTTCTCGGTGTAACAGGGGCAGTAACGCTTCCATGTTGCGGATATTGAGATCTTGCTGCGGAAAGGGCACTTCAATGTGGCGATGACGAAATTCGCGATCGATCCCAAAATAAAGTGAACTTTTAATTGGTTCGATCTCGGTGGGTTGATTTGTCCAGACCAACAGTTCAAAATGCATCGCGCTATCGCCAAAGCCTTTGAACCAAACGCGCGGTGGCGGATCGGGCAGTACTTTGGCATCTTTACGAGCGGCAGCTAAAAGCGCTTCAGTGACAATCAGTGTATCGCTGTCATAAGCGACCCCGACGGGAATGTGGAGTCGGCAACGTGGATCACGATAGCTCCAGTTGATGATGTTGTTTTCGACAAACCGGATGTTGGGCACGATAACAAACACGCCATCCAGCGTCCGTACCGTGGTCGATCGGATGGAAATGTTCTCGACTGTACCCAGCAGCTTGTCGATTTCAATAAAATCGCCCACTCGAATTGGTTGCTCAATCAGTAAAGTGATGCCGCTAATAAAGTTACTGGCAAGATTTTGCAGCCCAAAACCCAAACCAATGCCCAACACACCCGCAAACAGAGTTAGGGAACTCAAATTAACCCCGGCTGTTTGCAGCACAATGACAAAACCGATCGCCGTGAGCAAATAGCGAATAAACGTGGTGACAACGGCACGACTCCCTCGATCGAACCCCAGACGTACCAGCAGGCGGCGGTTGATGAGGTTGCTCACTGCCCGCGACACCCAGAAGACACCAGCACTGATGACAACTAGCGTCAAAATCAAGCTGAGGGAATAGCGGTTGTTGCCGATCTCAAACATCGGCGTGCCAAATAAGCGAACTAGCTCTGCAAAGGTCGTCTGAATCTCGTTGAGCAACCAGTTCATGGGTTAGTGGGGTGAAAGTGGCAGGTCGAAAGCAGTCGTGTAAAGAGCGGTCAGCAGTAAAGTCCCATAACAGGCAATTGTTCACGCTTCCCCAAAGTTAGCTCAGTCAAGCTTGCAGAAGGTGAAGCGAGTAGATGCTCCGACAACGCAAATCACCCAGCTTTTCCTCACTAGCATTGCGGACGAACTCAAAAAAGCCCAGGGATAAAGGTGCTTGTGAGCGATACCCGATCGAACTCAACCAGGAACGCAAGAGCGACCAAAAGCCTGCCATTGTAATAACATGGGCTTCACAGGAACCTCGCCATACTCGTCCGTAAGTGTCTTCTCCCCATCTAAACA
>JBBSHC010000759.1:0-2346 GCA_038253425.1 Leptolyngbyales cyanobacterium
AGCCAAACAAAGCTCAGCACGAGCATGGGTAGTTCTAGCCAGTCTTCAAGCTGTTGCAGGATTTGCTGCTGCTCGTGTTCTATGGCTTGTTTTCCAGGTCGATCGAATAGCTGCATCAGAACGGTTTAATCCTACGATTTAGCGTCAGGCGCTTCTAGCACAATCACATCAACGATCGGTGTCGCGTTGATGTCTTCTAGTAGGCGACTTTGAATGGCTTGAGTCAGATCAGCCCGAATTTGTTCGTCCGAGCGAGTCGCTTGGGGCTGACGCTGCACATACACGACACAGAGCAACGTATTTTGCCCCTGAATGTTGGCTCTGGTGAAGCGAACATTCGCCTCGACCAGTTGAACAGAATCATTTTGTAGCACTACCTGTTGCAATTGGGCATTTGCTCGCTGTGCGCGACTCGATCGTTCTAAGTCAGGTGAGCTAGAAAATTGCCAGATCAGTAAGCCTGTCAGCACGAGCGCACTTAACCCCACCGAAACCGGAAAGACACCGCGCTTGCCCCGCTGATAGCGCGTTCCCCGCGTGGATAGCCCAAATAAGCGAAACACCAAAGCCGCAGAGAGATTAATGCCACCCAGTTGCAGCAGCAGCAAAAAGAGTCCATTGCTGACTAAATCCCAACGTCCGATCGCGCCTGCCATGCCGACGATGCCTGCGGGTGGCGCGAGTGAAGCTGCGACCAGCATTCCAGTTGCGGCTCCCGACACCAAACTGCTGCGATCGGACTGAACTAAAGTCAGTGCTCCCGCCGCTCCCGCTGCCAGCGGAATCAAAACAGAAACTGTAGAAATTTGGCTGCTGTCGATCATCAAATTTGTCGGAATCTGCTGCTGAAGCATCCAACTGAGCAGGGCAGTGGTCGCGATCGTGACGCTCAAAGCGGCAAAATAGCGGATAATGCTGCGCTGAAGCAGTTGACGATCGCCCCTTGCGGTTGCCAGCGCCGTATTCATCGCGGGACCAGCAAACGGAGCCAGCAGCATCGCCGCAACTAGCAGGTAAACCGTGTTGGTATACAAGCCAATCCAAACTACGACCCCCGCGATCGCGGCATAGCTGAGAAATCCTTTCCAAGATCCAGTGCTTTGTAAACCCGACAGAAAAATTTCGATCGGGCTGCGCTCTTCTACATTGGTGACTTGATCAGGGGCAGCATCAGCAGGCGGATGCAGTGCCATGATTCCAGTTGGCAGCAGCGTAAAGCTTAAGTCTGGAATATCTTGCAGTTTGTCGAGCAGTTCTTCGACTTTGCCATTAGAGATATGAACAAACACCAAATCGATCGCTCGATCGACTCCGGCAGCTTCAAACCGCGCTAAGTTTGTTCCTTTACAGACATTAGCAATCTCTAAAACTTTTTTTCCGCATCCCTGCGGCACCTGCACAAGAAGCTGTCTCATCAGCTTTCATTATCTCAGAAAAACGTTTTTCAAGGATTGGAGCATCAAATCATCAGTTAAAAGGAATCTCAGCCAACTAATAAACTAACGATGCAGCCATTCAAACACGCTAAGCGAAGCAACCGTGCCAACAAAATGGGCTGCAATGCCACTCATGTTTGCCATTGCCACCATAATGTCGATCGACCGAATCATACGAGTCGGGTCATAAATCGCCATGCCTTGGGGTTGAGCAATGGATTTCGAGAACAACACTCCCAGCGTTGCGCCGCCACCCAGAATCGTTAGCAGCATACCAACTAAGCCCACGATCGCACCCAGACGCAACACAGTCATCACCTCTGCTTTGGTTGGGTGTTTCAGCGTGTCTGCATGACGCAACCGTCTTGCCAATCGCGTTTGCCGAAAAGCAAAGTAAATTCCAGCTAACAGCGCTAAAATGCCGCAAACTGCCCAAAAAATCCCGATCCCAATTCCTGGAGTTACGCCTTGATTCACTGGCACTACAACACCAGGAGTTACACCATTGGGAAGTGCAGTCGCCTGACTAAAATTTCGACCCGCGATCGCAAACACAACCAGCAGCAACGAAATCGCTCCAAAGCCAATTTGGGCAGAGAGACCGATCCACCCAGTCAGGCGTAAAACGTTACCCACTTTTTCTAGTTTCGACTCAAGTGATTGTCTTTCGACAGACTGCATAGCGGCTCTCCATTAGACTGGCTTTATCTTTCGCTGCTAGAGGATAGAGGAATCCTCTAAGCTAATTGTGGGCAGATCGGGCTGAGTTAACCTAACGCTCACGCACCACGTATTGAGTCGCTGCTTGATCCGCGATCGGTGCTGCTTTGCCCTGACTGACTAGTGCCTGATGAATCAAGGCAGCTACTTCACCGCGAGTGGCAGGTCGGGTAGGGTTCAATAGTCGTAG
>JBBSHC010000760.1:0-2342 GCA_038253425.1 Leptolyngbyales cyanobacterium
CAAAGAAAGTCTACCTGCTCGAAGACTGCACCTCACCCGTTGTTGTCCCCGGTGTCGTAGATTTCACCGATCAGGCAACTGCTGCCTTTGCTCGCTTTGCCGCAGCGGGAATGCAAGTAGTGAAAGCCACAGAAGTATTGACAGCCGTGGCTCAGAACATTGGCTAGCGGGCGATCGCTCAAACGCAAATTTTACTCTGCCCAGTCTTTCGCCCATTGCAGGGTTTTATGTACGTGCTCCAGAGTTGCCGCCTCGCAGTAAAGCCGCAATACAGGTTCAGTGCCGCTAAAGCGGATGAGTAGCCAGCTTCCGTCATCCAGGCGAAACTTGTAGCCATCTACCGCGAGGCAATCAACCACTGTATGCCCCGCAATGGTTGCAGGAGGATTGGTTTGCAGTTGGTGGAGCAACTTGGCACGCACGTCCATGCTAGCAAGGGGCAGATCGATGCGATCGTAGCTAGAAAGAAAACCAGTGCGCTCCTGCAAATGGCGATACAGATCACTGAGATCTGAGCCAGAATGCACGATCGCTTCGAGCACATAGAGCGCCGACAGCAGAGCATCGCGTTCGGGAATATGGTTGCCGTAGCCAATGCCACCCGATTCTTCGCCGCCCAGCAAGACCTGGGTTTCTAACATGCGATCGGCAATGTATTTGTAGCCCACTGGCGTTTCAAACACGGGCAGGTTATACATAGCAGCAACTTTGGGCATCAGATCGGAGCCGCTGATGGTTTTGATCAGCTCACCACCAAACCCACGATGCGCGACTAGATGCTCGATCAGAATGGGAATCAGAATTTGCGAACTCAGGAAATTAGCCTGTCCATCCACCGCTGCAATACGATCGCTGTCACCATCAAAGACCAAGCCCACCGCCAAACCAGTTGGAGCATCCTGGCGATAGGCACGCATTTGCTCAAACAAACCTGACAGATAGCGCGGTAGAGGTTCAGGTGCGCCCCCCCCAAACAGCGGATCACGGTTGCTGTTGAGTTCTCGAATGGGTGTCTCCAGCAAGCGCTCCAGCCCACCCGCTGCGGCTCCATGCATGACATCCGCAAAAACAGTCAGCTTACCCTGCTGGATTGCCTGACGGATAACGCTTACATCTACTTTGGTTTTTAGCTCATTGCAGTAACCATCCCAGGCATCAAAACTCTGAAGGGTGCCCATCGCTTGCTCAGCGGTTGTTCCTGCTGCGGTTGTTCCTGCTGCCAGCAACGCTTCGATCTGCTGCGTCACAGAAGGCGGCACAGAACCGCCAAACGCACCTTTTACTTTCAAGCCAGAGTAGCCGCCAGGGTTATGGCTGGCAGTAATCACCAGCGCACCGAGCGCCTTGTACTGCTTGGCAGCCCAGCTAAAGGCAGGCGTTGGCGCGTAGCCGTCCGACAGCAAGACATCAAAGCCAGCAGCTCTCACCGCTTCGGCAGTTGCCAGGGCAAACTCTTCAGAGAGGAAGCGGCGATCGTAGCCTACAATGACCAGTCTATTAGTGGTCGTGCTGCCATACGTATCAGCCAACACCTGAGCCGCCAGCGGAGCCACAAGAGTCAAGCGATCGAAGGTAAAGTCCGCAGCAATCAGCCCCCGCCAGCCATCGGTACCAAACTTGATCGGGGAAGTGCTAACCGAAGTCGGAGAAGGGTGATTCATAGACAGCCAGCCTTATTTGCGTTCGTTTCGATTCCTGCCCTTCGAGTGTATTCGCAGAACTGCCTCCTCAGCTACCCCCATCTTCATTGCCAAAACGGCTAAACAAGTCTGTCATCGCCTATTCCACGCGCTTTTAGCTGTGCTGATTGAGTTACAGCCTGTGAAGTGATTTAATTAAAGGTTTAGGCAAGCCCTTACCTGGTTAAGCCTGCATCAAGTTTGCACCAATTTTCCGGTTAACCCATTTAGTCTTTCGGCGCGATCGATCAGCCTATAAATGATCTGTTGCATCATGCCATTGGCACCAAGCTTGTTAAAAGACAGCGGCACCTTGCTTTTTAACGTTCAGCGTTCAGCTATCAGCTCTTTGTAGACCACTGCTCCTCTTTTTAGCCTTTAGCCTTCAGCTTTCAGCCTTTAGCCTTCTCCGATTAACTTGGCAATGTTTGTTATTACATTGCTACGACAAAGTTGGGATGTGCTTCGACTGCTCTCAGCACTCCAAAGCGGTTAGACTGCGCTCAGCACTCTAAAAGCCTTGGTTTGAGCGGAGCCGAAAACCGTCTACCAATGTCAAGTCTTTTGGTGCCAGGTTAATAACTTAAAACTGATAGCTCACGCTAAAGTTAAAGCCCCTATCCTGAGCATCGTTGCCGCGATCGCGCAAATCGACAAACGGTA
>JBBSHC010000761.1:0-2322 GCA_038253425.1 Leptolyngbyales cyanobacterium
GACGGCGATCGGGCGTACTGGTGATCAGTTGCGTCACTGACTCTACCACCTTGATCGTATCTTTGACAGGCACTGCCGCAATTAAACCTGGACAACCGAGCAGTTCCTGGGCACACCGATCGATCAATTGAGGCGTGATCAAACAACGCGCACCATCATGAATTAGCACCCGTTCTGCGACAGCGGGTAATCCCTGCAACCCTTTGTACACTGACTCCTGGCGTGTTGCCCCACCGGGAATAAAGTGGACAAACTTTGTCATGCCCAGGTTCAATACAATCTCTTTGAAATCAGGAAAATCGTCAGGTTGACCCATCACGCCCACCCAACGCACCGAGCGAGAGGCTTTAACGGCGGCAAGCGTCCAGGCAAGTATTGGTTTGTCCAGGAGGGGTAACAGCAATTTGTTGCGGCTACTGCCCATACGACGACCTGATCCGGCGGCTGGAATCAGAAGATACACGGCATTCCTCTAGCGTTAAGGGTTCATGAGCAAACGTTTTTGATGCGGTTTCAGGAACATAGACGAACGGTGGTAACCTTACAGGGGATGCATTGGGTACCAACACGATCGCACACCAGCGTTGCAAACCAACAGTGGTTCAAAAGAGCAGCGTTTCAAATTATGCGTGTATGGTGACGTGCAAGACGCAAAACTTTCCAGTTTCTTCACTTAAAATTAAGAGCGAATTAGCGTAAAGAATTATTATGCGAATCGTAGCCCTCGTCCCTGGTGGAATCGGCGATCAACTTCTCTTCTTTCCAACCCTAGATGATCTGAAACAAGCCCATCCAAAGGCTCAGATTGACGTGGTCGTTGAACCCAGAGCAAAGGATGCCTACCGGGTTTCTAAATCGGTCCACAGCACAATCTTGTTTGATTTCAAAGGACGTAACAGTCTGGCAGATCTCGGTAATCTGCTGGGGTCGATTCGTGAAAGAGAGTACGATGCCGTGCTGTCGTTGGGACAGCGTTGGACTGTTGGTCTACTGCTGTGGCTGACGGGCATTCCCAATCGGGTTGGCTATGCTGGCAGCGCAGGCGAGTTATTTCTTACTAAGGCTGTGGCACTGAAGCAAAACCAGTATGCTGCTGCGATGTATCACGATCTCCTGCAAGGCTTGGACATTAACACGCCTTGTCCAGACCTTGCCGTTAGCGTTCCAGCTCAAGATTTGGCTTGGGCAGATGCCGAACGTAAGCGATTGGGGGTGCAAAGTAGTGGTTATGTCATCATTCACGGCGGCTCTAGCCAGTTAGCAAAGACTAAAGGTATCGACAAAATCTATCCCGTTAAAAACTGGAAGGGCATTATTCAAGACTTTGAGCAACGGCAACCTGATTTGTCGATCGTGCTGGTCAAAGGACCCGAAGATGCAGAGTTTGTCGAATCTTTGTTGCAGGTTAGTCCCAAACTCAAAGTGACTGCTCCAGCGGATATTGGCAAACTTGCCGCCATGATTGCTGCTGCCAATTTAATGCTGTGTACCGATAGTGCGCCCATGCACTTAGCAGTAGCGGTTAAAACCTACACAGTGGCGCTGTTTGGTCCGACCGATCCTAAAAAACTGCTGCCCGACAGCAATCGCTTTTTGGGTATCAAAGCGCTCACTGGGAAAATGTCGGAAATCTCACCCCAGATGGTGCTGGATAAAGTTTGGGGCAGTTAGCACATGGCAAGACGAGCCGTTTTTCTCGATCGCGATGGCGTCCTTAACCAGGAAGTGGGCTATATTCGCCAGCTTGAAGACTTGCAGCTAATCACTGGCGTTGCCCAGGCTGTGAAGCAACTCAATCAGGCAGGCATCTTTTGCTGCCTCGTTTCCAACCAGTCTGGTCCTGCTAGAGGCTACTACCCTGCCAGTCATGTCGATCGGCTGCACGATCGCCTCTGCCATTTGCTACAAAGCGAGGCAGAAGCGCATCTAGATGCCCTTTATTACTGCCCCTACTTGAGCGCACCAGAAGGGGGAACTAATCCAACTTACACCCTCTGGAGTACGTGGCGTAAACCTAACACCGGAATGCTAGTAGCGGCGGCATGGGAGCATGATCTAGACCTTAGCCATAGCTTTATGGTGGGCGATAAAGCTACCGATGTTGATATGGCACACAATGCAGGCTGTATTGGTATTTTGGTGCAAACAGGGTTTGGCGATCGCGTTCTTAGTGGTAGCTACCAACACCAGACCCAGCCTGACTTTACCGCGACGGATTTACCAACAGCGGCGGCATGGATTTTACAGCAGCTAACGCCACTTCCGTGAGTGCAGAGCAGAAAATTACATTCACCCTTTTGCCTGTTTCAGCAGCTTTTTGAC
>JBBSHC010000762.1:0-2317 GCA_038253425.1 Leptolyngbyales cyanobacterium
AAGCGGCAAAAGCCAGCCGTGATCGGGTTGGATAGCTACCGCGATCTGGCAGTCGAGCCAGGGCACACCACCCTGAATCAACTCTTTGCCACTACACCCAATCTCATTGGGGTGCAGAAAGTGGGCACTAGCAGCGATAGTGCCGCAGTTAAGCCACCCCCTGTCTTAAAGGCGCATGATCAGGTTGGTGCCAATGATTTGGTGCTTGATGGCGATGGTAAGGTGCGGCGAGGACTCTTGTATTTAGACGATCAAAACGGCGCAACGGTTTTTAGCTTTGGGTTTACGATCGCGGCTCTTTACTTGGAGGGCAAAGGCATCCAGCCAGAGTTGGTGAAAGACAAAGTAGTGAAACTGGGTGCCGCACGTTTTCCAGTGTTCAGCACCAATGACGGTAGCTATGTGCGGGCGCAGGCAGAAGGCTATCAAGTGATTCTCAACTACCGGGGAACGATAGCGAGCTTCCAGTCTGTGAGCATGACAGATGTACTGGAAAAGAAGCTGACACCGGATGTCATGCGCGATCGCATCGTACTGGTTGGTGCAACGGCTGAAAGCTTAAAAGATTTATTTTACGTTCCCTACAACAGCAGTTTGACGGCTCCCACACGCATGGCAGGCGTCACGATTCATGCCAACCTCATTAGCCAAATTTTGAGTGCAGCGCTAGATGGACGTGCTGCCACACTGAGAACCTGGAGCGAACCGCTCGAAGCGCTATGGGTTTTAGCCTGGGCAACCGTCGGAGCGATCTTAAGCTGGCGGCAGCGTTACAGCGGTAAGCCGGGTGTGCGCCCCTGGAACACTATCAGTGTCATTATTGCAGCCGTTTGCCTGACAGTTGGTAGTTACAGTGTGTTTCTACAAGGATGGTGGATTCCAGTCGTGCCACCGCTACTAGCACTAGCCGGATCGTCGATCGTGATTACGGGCTATGTTGCTCGTTCTGCTGCTGATATGCGCCGCACGTTTGGGCGTTATCTCACTGACGAGGTGGTTGCCAGCCTTCTGGAAACGCCTGGTGGCTTGACGTTGGGAGGAGAACGCCGCAAAGTAACGATCGTGATCTCTGATTTACGTGGTTTTTCGGCTATTTCAGAACGGCTGCCACCCGAACAGGTGGTCACGATTCTCAATCTTTACTTGGGCGTCATGTCCGATATAATCACCCGCTACAGCGGCACCATTAATGAATTTATGGGTGATGGTATCTTTATCATGTTTGGTGCGCCTGTTTATCGAGACGATGATTCGGAACGGGCAGTGGCGTGCGCGATCGCAATGCAGTCAGCCATACTCGATGTTAATCGCCAAAATCAGCAGCTTGGGCTACCGACGATCGAAATGGGCATTGGCATTAACACGGGTGAGGTCGTAGTCGGTAACATTGGCTCCCAGCGACGCGCTAAGTACACCGTTATTGGCAACCACGTTAATCTAGCGGCTCGTATTGAGTCGTATACAGTCGGTGGGCAGATTTTAATTTCGGATGCTACGTTTCAGGATGCAGGGGCGATCGTCACCATTGATGGTCACATTCAGGTTGAGCCGAAGGGCATTAAAGAGCCGATCACCCTCTACAACGTCGTGGGCATCGGTGGTAAGCACAATCTCTTACTACCCAATGAGAAAGAAGAGTTTATCGACCTGACGACCGAAATTCCGGTGCGCTACACCGTGTTAGAAGGCAAACATGCAGTTGGCACCATATTTGAGGGCAGTTTGATTCGTCTTTCTGCCAAAAGCGCTGACCTGCGATCGGATCACTTTCTGATGCCGCTCAGTAATCTCAAGCTCAATCTGCTACATCATTTTGAGAACAGCCTAGAAGGCAACTCCCAAAGCAGTGCCCAAGGCAGTGCCGAGTCAAGTGGTCTGCACACTGACGATCTGTATGCCAAGGTAATGGATACACCAGCAACTCAGCCAAACTGCGTGCGGATTCGCTTTACTGGTATGCCCATTCGCCTTGCCGCCCTACCCCCTGAAGTTGCTGCGGCACTGGATCAACTAAGCCAGATGTAGTAGCGGTCAGCAGTCAACGGTCAGGAGTCAGCCAAATGCTGTTACCAGCAGTTTGCAGAACAAGGAAGTAGACATTCTGCATAAAAGCCATATTTATAGATTGTTTTATACGAAATCCCAAAATAGGCGCTACCGATCAATCAAGCCACCCTCACCCTTAATCCCTCGCCCCTTGGGACTATCCATTAGGCACAAGTGCATAGAAGTGTTACAGGGCATGACTTAGAAGCCTCGGGTGTGAGCGCTTTAATTAAAGTTTTTGAGTAATCTACGATAGAGGGCATCATGCGAG
>JBBSHC010000763.1:0-2314 GCA_038253425.1 Leptolyngbyales cyanobacterium
AAAGAAGGCAAAAGGCAAAAGGTAAAAGGCAAAAGGCAACAGGCAAAAGGCAAAAGGTTAAGAGCAGTCAGCGGTCAGTTATGGGTAGTCAGAATGAACTCACCACTCACCGTTTCTCTTTTCCAACGCAAAACGCAGCTTTTGGCTGATCGCTAAACCGATCCCGTTGCTTTTTAATACGCTCTAAACTGCTGCTGCTTGAGACTGGTGGGGCGCTCGGTCTGCTCCTGGTGTGCTGAGTTGAATCAGTTCCACTTTGTAACCGTTAGGGTCTTCGACAAAGGCAATGACGGTCAAGCCGTGTTTCATTGGTCCCGGTTCGCGAGTGACCTTGCCGCCTCGATCGCGGATTGCGGCACAGGTGGCGTAAATATCGTCAACGCCGATCGCAATGTGCCCATACCCATCACCCAGATTGTAAGCATCGGTGCCCCAGTTGTAGGTCAGCTCCAGCACTGTGTTGTCCGACTCATCGCCATAGCCAACGAAAGCTAATGTGAATTCACCACCGGGATAGTCTTTCTGACGCAGCAGCTTCATGCCGAGCAACTCGCAGTAGAACTTGAGAGATGCTTCCAGGTTGCCAACACGCAGCATGGTGTGGAGTAATCGCATGGCCAAAGCCCCAATGTCATTTACTGTTCTATGGTAAACACTTAGCCATCAATAGCGGTTTCAAACTTGAGCGCATGGATCGGGTACTCTTGCGTTCACAGTGTTAGCCGCGATCGTCCCCCACACTAACAACCAGCACAGCCCACCCATACTGAACCCAGTACTTCAAGTACTGACACTTCAAGCACTTACAGTGGACCGATCGCTAACGTATTCACTTTCTTGGTTCCTTTGGGCGGTGCAAAGGTGAAGGTGCTGGCACTGGTAGGAGGTGTAGAGATACGGCTGAGAATACGTTCGATCATCGTGATGTCTGACCCTTCGTACTTACCGACGATGCGAAGCTGCTTTAGCACGGCTGCCTTTGGTTCTACCAGCGCACCAAAGCGATAGCCCTCTTTGACATCGTTGTACTCATAGGCATAAAAATTCTGCTTGTCTACAGTTTGTGAGCTGCCGCTCAGATCACCCAGTTCCAGACCAATTTTTTTCAGCACCTCTGCATCAGACAGCACGCCCTGCGCCACTAACTGCTTCACGTCCGGCGGGATTTGAGCAAACATCATGGTAGAAAACCCAATCCAGTAGCTGTCGTCTAGGGCGTCAAATTTTGCGTACGGGAAGACGGCATACTGCTTTAAGTCAGCTCGATAAACCCACACACGGGTACCGTTAGAGACAACTAATGTTTTGACCTGAGTTGGTTCTCCTGGCTTGGCAAACGAAATCTCGGTGCGAAATTTGTTTGGAAACTGGGCAATCGTCTGAAGTTGAGCCTTGGATGTCACTGTGGTGGTGCCGATCACAGCATTTACATCCATGCTGGACGCCGTTTGGTAGTCATTGCCCTTGAAAAACCCGGTGATCAATTTAGCGAACAAAGTAAGGTCGGGCGGGTTGCCAACCTGACTCAAAAGCTGGGGCAGTTCCGGCAGCGCGATCGCCTGGGGCGGGATGGGATCCGTAGTGCTAGGCAGTATCCTCACCGTTGCTTGTGCGGATATTGTCGCAGTCGCTGGAGTGGTCACAAGGGACTGTCCACCTAGAAGTAGGGCAGTACCAACAACAAACGTCTTGAAAAGAGGGTTCATGCGCTGGCTCATAGATTCAGCTAAGATTCTAGCCCGTCCGACTGGCTGGCTCCTTCAGTAGCATTAGGGGGAAGGGAACAATCGCGCTCCCATCCCCTTGCCGTTGGCGCTTATTTAAACGCCGCCTTGCCAGCAAAACGTGCCGCCTTACCCAATTGCCGTTCAATGCGTAGAAGCTGGTTGAATTTTGCCACTCGCTCACCGCGACAACCCGATCCCGTTTTGATTTGACCTGCGCCTGTAGCAACGGCTAAGTCAGCGATCGTTGTATCTTCGGACTCACCAGAGCGGTGGGACACAAAGTATTTGTAATTATGCTTGCTTGCCAGTTCGATCGTGTCTAGCGTCTCGGTGAGGGTACCAATCTGATTCACTTTAATAAGCACCGAATTAGCCACGCCAGCCTCAATGCCTTCTGCAAGAATTTTGGTATTGGTGCAGAAGAGATCATCGCCGACTAGCTCTACCGTGTCACCGATCGCTTCGGTCAAAAGCTTCCAGCCGTGCCAGTCGTTTTCACCCATGCCGTCTTCTAGCGAGACGATCGGGTATTGCCGTGCCCAGGATGCCCACAGAGCTACCATTTCTTCGGGCGTTTTGGTGGATTG
>JBBSHC010000764.1:0-2314 GCA_038253425.1 Leptolyngbyales cyanobacterium
CCGCGTACAGACCCGATCGGACTCTTGGTGTTGGGGCGTCCGACTCAAGCGGTCGATAGCGTCTGGGTGCGAGGCAACCGCATCGTCACAAACGGCAATGTCACCACCATTAACGTGGATGAACTGCGGCAGAACCTGTTCGATCGCAGTGAGTGGGTTGCCAACCGCCAGTCCAAAACGGTGAGCCAGATTGAAGCTCACTATCGTTCAGTGATGAACTTGCCCGAACGGATAAGGGGATACTCCTGAGATGCGAGCCAAACTGCGCGACACCGAACTCTATTTTGATATTGAAGGCGCTGCACTCGTACCCGATGGACCACGAATGCGAGAGAAACCTGTTGCTTTTTTAGTCCATGGTGGACCAGGTGCCGATCATTCCTCTTTTAAACCGACGCTCTCACCCCTAAGCCAAAAGATGCAGTTGGTCTATTTTGATCATCGCGGACAGGGGCGATCGGCACGGGGCGCAAAAGAAACCTATACCCTAGACAACAATGTGGAGGATATGGAAGCGCTCCGCCAACATCTCGGTTTAGACCAGATTGTGGTGATTGGTGCCTCCTACGGTGGCATGGTGGCGTTAACCTACGCCAGTCGCTATCCGCAGCACGTATCACATCTGATCGCGATCGTCACGGTGCCAGATTACCGTTTTTTGGAACGCGCCAAAGCCATCCTGGCAGAGCGAGGTAACGACGAGCAAAAAGCGATCGCCCAACATCTGTGGGATGGCACCTTTAAAGACGAAGCCCATCTACGCGAATACTTCAACATCACGCGATCGCTCTACTCCGTGACTTACGATCCTGAGTCGCCTCCTAAAGCCTGGGATCGCGCCATCGTTTCACCAGATGCCATTAACGTTGCCTTCGGTGGCTTTCTGCGAACCTATGATATCCGCAGCGAGTTGCCCAAAATTACGGCTCCTACCCTGGTGATCGGCGCACGGCACGACTGGATTTGTCCCCCCGAATTTTCTGAAGAAATCGCCAACGCTATTCCCAACGCCGACCTACGGATTTTTGAACACAGCGGTCACGCCGTACGTGCCGACGAACCAGAGGCACTGTTAGACGCGATCGCAGGCTTCATTGTCTACAAACGGTAGGATGGCACTGCTCACGCAGACAAAGCACACCCAGCACCCTAAACCCTCGTCGCCCAAGCTTCTGCTTTTAATCAAGCAAGACTGTCCTAGCTCTGCCCTCTATGGAAGACGCTGTATCACCCAAACTGACTCGCCCTCATCACCTGCTTCCAACTGCGCGAGACGCCACGTTTTGCCCTCCGGCTGGCGTTGCAGATACACCTCAAACGGATTTTCCTGCTCTGTTACCTGCCGTGTTGGTAGTTTAGTTGTGAGGTTGTACGTGCCACGCACCCGAAACGATGGCAAACTTTCAATCGTCATCGGCTTTTGTTCAGCAATCACAACGCGCTTAATATCCAGCGTCGGCTGCATGTCTAACCGGAGTTGCTGGCTCAATTCTGCTTGAGTTTGGCGCAATTGTAGCGCGATCGCCTGCGCTACCAATGCATGGCTCGGTCCCCCAGACAAACCACATGCCGTCAACAAAACAACTAACACGATCGCCCACCCGCTTTTCCAGATTCTCCGCACCATCACGTCCCCGTAGCAAGTATCTTTCTCAGCGCTAGTATACGACCGGAAGGAGGAGCAAAAGGTAGAAGGTAGAAGGCAAAAGGTAAAAGTCAAAAGAGAGAAGGCAAAAGGCAAAAGTAAAAGGTGGAAGACAGAAAGCAAAACTCTCGACTCCCAACTCTCGACTCCCAATGCCGTCTTTCTTCCTTACCACTGCGGATCAGTATGCAACAGTGCTTCTGCTGCTTCTACTACTAATGGTTTTGAGAAGAAAAAGCCCTGTCCATACTCGCATCGAAGTGTCCGCAAGCGAGCGAGTTGTTCGGCAGTTTCTACACCTTCTGCCACAATGTCCATATTCAAATTATGCCCCAGGATAATAATGGTTTGGACGATCTGGGCATCTTCGCTTTCGTCACCCATGCGACTTACAAACGAGCGATCGACCTTAATGGTGTTGGTTGGAAAGCGGTGCAGGTAGCTTAAGGACGAATAACCTGTGCCAAAGTCATCGATGCTGAGCTGGAGATGTAGAGCGTTCAGGCGTTGAAGAAGAGCGATCGTCGATTCCACATCCGTCATTGCCATGCTTTCGGTAATTTCTAGCTTCAGGGTGCGCGCATCTAACCCCGTCTCTTGCAGCGTTTGTTCAATTTGCTCCACCAGATCTGGCTGCGAGAATTGCTTACCTGATAGATTGACGCTGAC
>JBBSHC010000765.1:0-2296 GCA_038253425.1 Leptolyngbyales cyanobacterium
CAACTTAACAGTTCGCAATCATTGCAGAGTGATCAACAGAGATTAAAGTGTCCATCATCGACTTTTATTGCCCAAGTTTTGCTTTTTTGTGACATCGGTTCTAAGCTTAAAGAAGGCTAATACTGATAAAAGTGGTGAACTAAAAGAGCCATTATTTAACTGAAATTCATGAAATTTTTCAGTCGTTATAGTCTTGATAAAACTATTTAGATTGAGTTTCTTAGATGAGTTTCTCAAGTATTAGAGGGTTGCTGAAGTTTTAAGGCAATGGTTTCTGCAATGGTTCAATTTCTCCTCCAAACAAGTTGGTGGATTCCTTGTTATGGGTTAGTGGGTGCATTGCTGACTCTACCCTGGTCAGCCGGTATCATTCGACGGACGGGTCCCCGACCGGCAGCTTACTTCAATTTGCTGATGACAGTGCTGGCATTTCTGCACGGCACCATTGTCTTTCGTTTTGCCTGGAATCAACCATCCCAATCAATCGTTTTTCACTGGATACAGACCGTTGATCTAGATCTGACGTTTGTGTTGGATATTTCAGCCACCAGCGTCGGCGCAATGGAATTAGTGACAGCTCTCAGTTTGCTGGCACAGCTCTTTGCACTGGGCTATATGGAAAAGGACTGGGCACTAGCGCGATTCTTTGCCTTGATGGGCTTTTTTGAAGGCGCAATGAGCGGGCTGGCAATCAGCGATTCGCTAGTGCTGACCTATGGTCTATTGGAAATGCTCACGCTATCAACCTACTTGCTGGTGGGTTTTTGGTACGCGCAACCGTTGGTGGTCACTGCTGCCCGCGATGCGTTTTTAACCAAGCGGGTCGGCGATATTCTGCTGTTGATGGGTGTGGTCGCGCTGTCTAGCTTGAGTGGCACCACAGCTTTTCCTGAACTATATGAATGGGCGGATACAGCTACACTGTCGCCTGTCACGTCAACACTGCTAGGGCTGGCACTGATTGCGGGTCCGATCGGTAAGTGTGCTCAGTTTCCGTTGCATCTCTGGTTAGATGAGGCGATGGAAGGACCAAACCCCGCATCGATTTTGCGTAATTCGGTGGTCGTAGCCTGCGGGGCGTATGTGCTGATTAAGCTTCAGCCGATTCTGAATCTTTCACCTGTGGCACTGATGACACTGGTGGTGATTGGCACGGTAACGGCGATCGGAGCATCGTTAGTGGCACTTGCACAAATTGATATCAAGCGGACGCTTTCCCATTCTACAAGTGCTTACTTGGGGCTGGTTTTCATTGCGGTGGGTACTCAATGGTCTGGGTTTGCGCTACTGCTCTTGTTTGCTCACGCGATTGCCAAAGCACTCATGTTTATGAGCGTGGGTGCCATCATTACAACGACCCACAATCAGGATTTAACAGAGATGGGCGGGCTGTGGTCACGGATGCCTGTTACGACGGCTGCCTATGTGGTTGGGTCGGCTGGCTTGGTGGGGCTTTTACCCTTTGGTGGCTTCTGGGCACTCCGGGCGGGCATGGAGGATTTCTGGACCGAGGAACCCTGGCTGGTGGGCGTGGTCTTGCTGGTGAATGGACTCACCGCCTTAAACCTGACGCGGGTGTTTCGTCTGGTGTTTTTGGGACCGCCTCAGCAGAAAACGCGACGTGCGCCGGAAGTGGGTTGGGCAATGGCAGTACCGATGGTGAGCTTGATTATAGTGACGCTTCTGATTCCTGTAGTGATGTTGCGTCTGTCACTCTTGCCGGAGTGGGCTTATTTCAATCACACGGCGGCGGCAGCGCTCATTGTGTCGGGTATAGTGGGCTTTAGCCTGGGTGCTACCATCTATCTGCATAAGGCATGGTCTCGCTCGGTGCAGTTACCCTGGCGCTTTATCCAAGATTTGTTGTCCTACGACTTCTACATTGATCGCCTTTATCAGGTCAGCGTCGTGAGCGGTGTTGTCTTGATTTCACGGTTTAGTAACTGGTGCGATCGCTACATTGTGGATGGCTTGGTTAACTTGATGGGTATTGTCTCCATTTTTGGTGGTGAAAGCCTGAAATATAGCGCCTCTGGACAATCTCAAGGGTATTTGCTGACGATCTTGATTGCGGCAGTCAGTTTAGTGGGCGGGTTCTTAATCTGGTTCGCGTGGTAGTTTTGGAGTTGCATAATGCTCAGTGCTTTGATCTGGATACCTGTATTGGGCGCGATTCTCCTTTGCTTTGCGACCAGCGCCCAAACACCCGAACGATCGCGGTTCGTTGCTCTGGGCGCGATCGGAATTGTCTTTAGCCTGACGCTAGTGCTGGGCAGTCAGTTTGACCCAGGAAAAA
>JBBSHC010000766.1:0-2289 GCA_038253425.1 Leptolyngbyales cyanobacterium
CAATTATGTGGTTCTTTCCCTCATTTGAGGGGAATCTGTGTGGGCATCTTGTTTGAATTAGTACGGTCGATCTATCTTTACAACAACCTCCTTTTCAACAACACACAGGAGCCACTAAGTATGGATGGAATGCTCTCGAATTTTGACATTGGCAAGCCCGTATTGGCAGATCTGCTGTTGCAGATCCACCAGGGTAAGATTCAACTCCCTGATCTCCAACGCAGCTTTTGTTGGGTGGATGAACTCATCATCCGACTGCTGGCAAGCATTAGCAAAGGCTGGACGGTTGGGGCAATCATGCTGCTAGAGAACAGTAGTCACCACTGGGTGTTCCGCCCACGTCTGGTAGAAGGGGGATACCTGTCTAGGTGTTATTCAGCCACCAGATAAAAGCTTTGCCGTTGAGACATGGGGATGTTTGGGATCTTTCACTCGTGGCGGTGTTTTAGTCTTACTTTTTCGAGGTTGTTTAAGAAATCGTTTCAGATTCACTTGTGCGGCTAACTGCTTCAGCAGTTCGGCTAAATCGCTTAAAGACAGATCCTGAAAGCATTGCCAATGCTCTGGTGCAATTGCAATCATCATGCCGCGATAAGTGCCCTGAATTTCATCTACTACATAGAAGTCAGACACCCTCTCCCCTTGTTCTCCTCCATGAACACTCGTTAAAGCGGCTCTGAGCGTTGCTAAAAGGTTGTAGCTGATTAACGCCAACGCGAAACTGAATAGGGCAGCTTTGGGATAGGCTAAGGTTTTGATTTCACCCTCGAAATGGGTCGTCACACTTAAGAACAATCCTTCAACTTGCCATCGTTCCCGATACCGTTGTGAGACCACTGTTGAACTAGCAGCCGTCTCCGGTAAGTTACTCAAAACAACAATCTCTTGATCTCCGTGACGAGTGGGTTGAGCCAACCGGAGAACGATGCGTCGCCGTTGCAAAACAGACTCCTGATACTCGATTTGAATGGTTTGTTCAAACAATTCCCCTGCTTCCACGACAGCCACTGATTTCAGTTCGTCGAATGCTTTCCAAGGCAGGTTTTGATGTGCTCGAATCACAAAAGCAGACTGTCGCTGGGCAATCCCACAGAGAAACTCTCGCGTACACATATTGCGGTCTGCAATCCACAACTGTCCAGGCTTGACGCTGTCCAGCACCTGCCCAAACAAGCGTCGTTCTTGAGCATGACCCTCTTCACACGGAAACAGATTCACGGCTAAGCGCAACGCTGGGTCGAGTACCACCAGGGATTTCCCAGGTAAAGGAGCGGCTGCCACACTCCGTAAAACCTCCAAGCGGTGTTCGGTGGCGGCTAAGGCATTCCCATCCAAAATCTGCACCTGGTAGCCTGCAAGCAAGGGAGGCATTTGACCTCCCATCTGCTGGATTAATTGCCCTAACTCAGTTGCAGTTTCTCGCAGCAGGGCTGCACTGACCTCAGTTTCGATGCCATTGAGCTTCTGATACAACGCGCCTCGAGTGACGTTGAGTTCGACTGCTTTCGCTTTGTAGGCGGCATTTACCGACGGATGAATCCCACCCACCACTAAACTCAGAAGATCCACCAGGCTTGAAAACAATAACTCCCGTGTGTATTGCAGCTTGGAGTGAGACTCAAAGATCTCCTCAAGTCGTTGAGGACGAAACACTGATTCCATCAACCCACGCATCATAATACTGATGGGACTTTCCTTGACAAAGGCCTCAAAAATGCTGCTTAACATCGGTTTGCACCCTCAACTCTGACCGTCACGATTCCTAAACTTTAGCTTCAAGATTTAGGACGTGGATCTTAGAAGAAAGCAAAACTTTTCTCTGAAGCAAATTTAACACCTAGACAGGTATCGTAGAAGGGGTTCAGCTTCAGCAAGCCGCTGTTCCAACCTATTTAATTCTGGATGGACAGCAGCGAATGACCGCTCTTTACATGGCACTGTTCTCGAATCAGCCCGTGCAACTGCGTGGCAAGCGAAACCACAAACATACCAAACGTTGGTACTACATAGACATTGAAAAGGCGCTTGATCCACAAATCCGTCGCGAAGAAGCGATCGTCAGCCTTAACCAGGATCGTATCAGGGCTGGCTGTGGTACAGATAGCAAGAAGATTGATTGTTCCACGCCCGAACAAGAGTACGCGCAAGGACTGTTCCCCACCACCAGAACGTTTCAGTTTTCCAAATGGCGACAGGAGTATTGCAAATACTGGAGCTATGCCCCCCAAAAGCTGGAATTAATCGACAAGTTCGAGCAGGAAATCATTAAACGGTTCGAGCATTATCAAA
>JBBSHC010000767.1:0-2281 GCA_038253425.1 Leptolyngbyales cyanobacterium
GAAGCAGGCTTTGTTTGATGAGGGCACTTGCGGCTTCACTATCAACTGGTTTCGAGAAGAAAAACCCCTGGGCATACTCACACCGGAGTGCCTTAAGTTGCAGCAGTTGTTGGTGCGTTTCGACGCCCTCTGCAACGACTGGTGGTGGTGTGGTCAGACCATTTGCCAGCTCTGGCTCACCTTCCAGCACCTCAACAAGATGCATTAACCGATCGGTGTTGCTCAACGCAATTTCCAACATACGTTGACCTCTTTCAGGCAAGGTTCCTAGCATACCCGTCATCAACAAACCGAGCGCTGCCCAGATAGAGGTAAGGGGGGTGCGAAGTTCGTAGCTTACCAAAGCGGCAATATCATTGAGATCTTGAGGACACGGCTCAACAGGTGAACCGTATACTTTACGCTTAGGCGCGGACTTGTAATCTGTTCTTGCATCTTGAGGAAGGGGATAAAGAACTCTTTGCTTAGAACGATGCTCAACGGTTTAAAGCTCTAAAGCAGAGGCAGAAAATCATCTAATCGTAAATTTACTTGCACAATGTGAAGATCTGGAGAGGGTGAGGTCTTGAGGGGGTAAATCATACTTACACCACTTACAGCGACAATTTCTTTCAAACGTCTTTTATTTCACAGGTATTGCTGCTCAAAGGCGTAAAGAAGCGGCACAGAGTTTTGACCTCTTTGTTTCATCCGGGTGCCATCATCCGGATAACGGTACAGAGTCTCAACTTCTTTGTTCCATCCGGATTCCATCCGGGTCAGTGTCTAGCGGCACCAACCGTTTACATCCCTGGTAGTAAACCGCCTTAAAAGTAATTTTAGGCTGAAACAGCCGAGCGCTACAATTAGCACGTCCGATTAACGTGTAGCAGACCGCTTTAACAGCAACTTCAGGCTGAACCTTACGTCTCTCTAAATGGACTGAGAGCACTATTCAGTTTTTTGAGAAGACCAATCTACACTGGAATCGTCGTTATAGCTGCCGCCATAGGGCTTAGGACATTGGGATCAAAGGGGGTGTGAGGGCAATGCCCCCAGCCAGGGGTGCCACCCCTGCACCCTGTCCTAACCAGAATGGCTATGGCTATATCTTGGCGGACAAGAGCTTCATACGATCCTCATGCAATCCGAGCTGCGCCAAAGCCACTTGCACAGTTAGCCGTGTTCCATGTCGTGGTGTATGGGCGCATCGCTAGTGGGGCAAAAGCGCCGTGTTTGTGCGGAGTAGAACCAACCGATCCCTGCTGGATCGCGAAGTTGAGTCCAATGGCTTAACAGCGCCGATCGCTTTTGACGGCTGATGGTTTTTGCTGATACGCCCAAACGTTTGGCAAGCTCTGCTTGTGTTAGCGATTCTGGCAGGGAAGGGATTGGACTGTGAGTCGGTGCCTCAGTCGATCGCATGTCTGCCGTTATAGCAGTTGGTTGGGAACGATCGAACTGGAGAGATGAGAAGACATAGAGCACATCGCCCTGTTCAGTCACCTCAAACCGTGCGGCAAACTCACTGGCTCTCGCATTCAAGTAATGACGAGCAGCGATCGCAGATATTTGTGCTGACATGGCAAAGTCGAGCAACATCATCCGTCCCTGGTGCGCTTGCAACAGCTTATAAAACGTCTTATCCAGGCGCTTTTGCCGACGCTGTTGTTTTTGACGCTGACGCTGCCAGATCCAGCCGCCAATAATTATCGGTATAAGCACCTGAAGTAACGGCAGTAGCCTGTGTACAACAGTGAGAATAAGCCCTACAAGGCATAGAGCACCTACAAAAACGGCAACGTAGCAAACTAAACTACTGCCTGTGTTGTCTGGTTTAGCCATACATTCCGCTTTGCTCGGTTGTGAAGGCACTGAATAACTTGCTAAAGCGTTCAGCCATCAGCGGTCAGCTTTCAGTTTGAAACCCATTCAGGCTAACGATATTACTTAACTACACTCAGGAATCTGCGGGTTAATAGTGTCGCAACAAGCCCGGTTTCGACTCCGCTTAACCTTCAACGCTTGCGAGTTGAGCGCAGCCGAGACTCAAGCCACTGGTATTTTATTTCCATGCAAGTCCCTTAGCACTTGAGCTTAAGTGAGCATTGCGATCGAACATTTGTCTTCCCACCCAAAATGCAGGCTTTTAGATTGATACAAATGTACCATAATAGTGATCAATCTTCACAGGCGAGCGTAGAGTGGGCAATATCCATCACCATAGTAGAGAAGTAACTACTCAGTTGGCAATTTCATTGAATTTTACACGCAATGACTGATGGGCTACTGTTTAAACCAA
>JBBSHC010000768.1:0-2280 GCA_038253425.1 Leptolyngbyales cyanobacterium
AGCTCAAACAGAAATTGTGCAACGGCAACATACAGAGATTGTCCTTCATCATCAGGTTAAACAAGAACAACTGATGAGCGAGATTGCTCAACGCATCCGGCAATCGCTGAACTTGCAGGAAATTCTCAACACAACCGTTGCAGAAGTGCGGCAGCTTTTGCAAACAAATCGCGTCGTTATCTATCAGTTTGACCCTGATTGGAGTGGAAGGGTCGTTGTTGAGGCAGTCGAACCAGGCTGGATGTCAATCTTGCATATGGCGATCCAAGACCATTGCTTTGCTGAAACGTATATTCCCCTTTATCAGCAAGGACGGGTTCGAGCGATCGATGACATTCATACCGCTTGTTTAGCACCGTGCCATGTTGAACTATTGGTTCAGCTTCAAGTGAAAGCAAACCTGGTCGTGCCCATTTTGCAGGGCGAAACGGTGTGGGGGTTACTGATCGCACATCACTGCGCGACCCCCCGACATTGGCAAGACTGGGAAACGAATTTGCTCAACCAATTAGCCACCCAGTTAGCGATCGCGCTTCAGCAATCGGAACTATTCGAGCAAGTGCAGCAGGCTAATACCCGTTTGGAGCAGCAAGTGCAGGATCGTACCGCTCAACTACAACAGGCACTGGCGTTAGAATCTGCACTCAAGCGCATTACCGATAAAGTGCGAGACAGCTTGGATGAAAACCAAATTTTGCACACGGCAGTAGAAGAGCTGGTTCAACTGTTGCACGTGGACTACTGCGATACCGCCCTCTACAACCTGGAGCAAGGTACGTCAACCACCTGGTATGAACATGAGCATTCGTTAGCGCCGGATCAGGAACGGACTGTGCAGATGGTTGATTTTCCCGACGTTTATCCGCAGTTGCTACAAGGTCAATATCTGCAATTCTGTAGAGATAAGTCTAGTCAGAGTGCTCCCCGTACTCAGCGTCGCGCTGCTATTTTAACTTGCCCCATTTTTGATGATCAGGGCGTTATTGGTGATTTATGGCTGTCTCACGAAGAAGACCGTAGCTTTAATGAACTAGAGATTCGGTTGGTGCAGCAAGTGGCAAATCAGTGTGCGATCGCGCTGCGACAAGCCCGCCTGTACCAGTTTGCTCAAGCGCAAGTAGAAGAATTAGAAAAACTCAATCGGCTCAAAGATGACTTCTTGAGCACCGTCTCACACGAGTTACGCACTCCCATGTCCAGCATTAAAATGGCGACTCACATGCTGGAGCTAGTCCTAAGGCAGGCAGGTTTGTTTGAAACCAAACCCAACACTGTCACTCGGTACTTCAAAATTCTGCAAGATGAGTGTCGGCGAGAAATTGGACTGATTAACGATCTCCTCGATTTGGCGCGTTTAGATGCGGGAACGGAGCCGTTAATCCTTATGACGACTGAGTTTCAAGACTGGCTTGCGAGCCTCGCTGAACCCTTTGTTGAACGTGCACTCAACCAGCAACAAGCTTTGCAGCTTGTTGTTGCCGCTAACCTACCGCCATTGACAGCGGACTTAGCTTGTTTAGAACAGGTTTTGACAGAATTGCTGCATAACGCCTGCAAGTATACACCTGCTGGAGAAGCGATCGCGGTTGAAGCCTCTGTCGTAAACGGGAATTGGCAGCTAAGCGTTAGTAATTCCGGGGTGGAAATTCCTGCGAGTGAATGTGACCATATTTTTGATAAGTTCTACCGTATTCCTAACAACGACCCCTGGAAGCACGGTGGCACTGGACTGGGCTTAGCCTTAGTCAAGAAACGTGTTGAGCGGCTAGGCGCAACGATTCGTGTAGAAAGTAAAGCAAGGCAAATCACTTTCACCATTGAGCTACCCATTAGCCCCATGTTGACCCAGAACGAGCAGCGCCAGTTGATTATGTCTCAGGTTTACGAACACACGTTGTCAGGCTAAACAGCAGACCTGTAACAAGCGAATCCATGCTGAGTTTGATTTTCTGAAACGATGGCTCAAGCGGGATTTGAACCTGCGACCTTGGGCTTATGAGTCCCCTGCTCTACCACTGAGCTATTGAGCCTTGATGAATAGCTTGATGATCCTAGCACAACAAAGCGACGAGAAATAGTTTTTGTCCTTCGATCGTTGTATCACTTTGTTTCCAGCGAAATTTGTACACTCTGCTACATGGAGCGTTTGTCTTACCTGCCGATCGATAAGTTACTGGGCGTAATTAAACTAAAGATGATTTTAGGGGCGGAGGAGGTGGAACCCTCTGCCTGGAGGAAACGCCCCAAACCCCTCCCTCACAATTAATTGTGGCTACCTAC
>JBBSHC010000769.1:0-2280 GCA_038253425.1 Leptolyngbyales cyanobacterium
AGCCCGTCTGCTAGTGCAGCACCGAAGAAAGAGGAACTGGAGGCGCAGGCAAAGGGCTACGAGCTAGTGTTGCAGCGGGAGCCGGAGAATCAGACGGCACTACGGGGGTTGTTGGAGGCAAAGCTGGGGTTGGGCGATGTCAAAGGCGCGATCGCGCCGCTGGAAAAGCTGTCAAAGCTGAATCCTGCTGAAACGGATTATGCCGTCTTATTGGCACAGGCAAAGCAGCAAACAAACGACCTGGAAGGCGCAGCCCAAGCCTATCGTGACATTTTAAAGACGAAACCGGGCGATCGCAATGCACTCCAGGGCTTGACGAACCTGTTATTGCAACAAAAGCGTCCCGAAGCTGCCGTCGGCTTACTGCAAGACACGATCAAAACTGCACCACAGGCAAATAAAATTCAGCCTAACAGCATTGATGTGGCATCCGTTCAGGTCATTTTGGGGCAAGTTTACGCGTCTCAAAAACGCTTTGATGAAGCGATCGCTGTCTTTGATGAAGCGGCTAAAAGCAATAAGCAGGATTTTCGACCCGTTCTCGGCAAAGCATTGATTTTGAAGGATCAGGGTAAGACGGACGCTGCCAAGCCTCTGTTCACTAGCGCGGCTGCCTTAGCTCCGGCGCAGTATAAAGACCAGATTAATCAGCTTGCAACAGCTCCAGCTCCAGGAGCCACACCAACGGCTGTACCGACTCCAGCACCCAGCAGTTCACCTGTGCCGACGCCTTGAGGACGATTCACAGCGGTTTTCAGTTGAGTACAACACAGGTTTGAGTGAGCGGTCAGCGGTTAGCGATCAGCTTTTTGCTCATCAGACTGTGGCTCATACATTTGAACATCGCTGTAAGTCAAGGCTGCAAAGAAAGCGTGTGATGGCTGGCTGGTAGAAGCCAGAAGTCAGGCTTCGACGTTGAGCGCAGCCGAAACGCGAAAGTAGTCAGGAGTCAAAAGAGTACAAAAAGCTGATCGCTCACTGCCTTTTTTTCAGACACCTTCCACAAACGCGACCACGCCAAAAATGACAAACAGCAGTCCACCTAAGCCTGTAATCACCTTTTCGGAAATGTGGGCAGCGAGGAGTCGTCCGCCAATCACCGCGATCGAGGCACAGATGGTATGCCCCAGAATTGCGCCTACGGTCACGCCCCAGGGATTGTTAGACGCAGCGAGTGCCACGGTAGCAAACTGAGTGCGATCGCCCCACTCGGCTACAAACGTGAGGGCAAACGATTGAAGCACAATGCCCCGTCTTAGCCCTTGCTTCGCCACCACATCATCTGCCTGTTGAATCGTTTCTTCGGCTTCTTTAACCTCATCGCAGACAGCCGTTGCTGGCATTTGGCTGGCATCGTACAGCAGCTTCATGCCCATACCGATGAACAGCACAATCTCAACCACGTGCAGCAACGCTTTTGGCAAGAGAGACACGACCTGCCCCATCAAGACGGATAGCACTGTCATGGCTGCTAAGGCGGTAACAACCCCAATAAAAACCAGACGGCGCGAATGTCGCATCGCCAATAACATGGCGATAAAAAACGTTTTGTCGCCCAGTTCCGAAACCGTAATCAGCAGTAATCCTGCTGTAAACGCTGCCAACATGCCTTCAAACTCCTCAGATTTCTGCTATCTAAGTGAGCTTGATGAGGACTGCAACAGCTTCACCAAGCTCACAGTTTATGTGAACTCAGTGAAGGTCTCGCTTGCAAATAGCAGTCAGCGTTTAGCGTTTAGCGATCAGCGTTTGGTAGGATTAACCAATTTAAGCTGTTCACCAAAGGCTAATAGCTAGAAGCTTCTTGTCATCTGAGCCAGGTTCATCACCAGTATGTTGACTCAAATGGGCTGGCAATTTACCAGCAGCTACTCCCCTTCATTACTAAGAATCATACACAGTTGCAACTCTAACCGCAATTTAGCATGACGTTAAGTTCCTGGTACTTGCCAGAGTTGAGCGGCAGGAAGCAGCGGGTGAAGCGGTCCATACGATCGTTCTAACGCCTGCCGCAGCGCACCGGATGGGCGAAAAGTGATGACCGTAGCGCCCTGAATCTGCGCTTTGAACGCTGCTGTCTCGACCCAATGAGCATTTTGGCTCAGCAGCAACATCCGTACAGTCGGGTTTAGTTTGTAGCTCAGCGAAATTAAGTCGCCCAGGTTGGTGAAGTCGTCACCTCGATCGCTTAATAGCACAGCCGAAGGGGCAGCATTTACCCGACGAGCAATGTCTGCGTTGAAGTAGCTGGGTACGTTATGCCACCAGGTGAAAGAGGCT
>JBBSHC010000770.1:0-2275 GCA_038253425.1 Leptolyngbyales cyanobacterium
AATCGCCTTCGGTCATTCAGAGTAATTTTGCTGACTCGTCCCCATCTCGACTAACTGAGAATAATTTCGATGCCGAACCCCTAGCACCGCTGGCAGAGTTGCAGGCAGAAATAGCTGAACTCACCGCCAAAGATGCCAATGCTACAGGCTTGGCAACACTTTACGATCGTCTTGGGCAACTTTACGCCCAACGAGTCCGCCAGGGAATCGCCGAAAACTTGGAGCAGGAACGCGAACATGCCATCACTGCCTTTCAGCAAGCCATAACCCGCTATCAAGCACAGAACAATCTAAAGGCTGAGATGTGGGCGGTCTGGCGCTTAGGTAATTTCTTTGATTTCCAATCACTTTATTCAGAGGCGATCGCACAACATCAAAAATCCTTAGACATTGCACGGGTACTTAAGGATCTCCATGGCGAAGCTAATTCGCTTATAGGTTTAGGCAATACATATCGAGAGTTAGAGCAACAGCAACGAGCGATCGACTTCTACCAGCAATCTCTAAATATCTTCCGCGAGATCGGTAGTCAACACGGTGAAGCTGGTTCTCTTAGCAATCTAGGCGGCGCTTACAGCTCGTTAGGACAATACCAACGGGCAATCGACTTCTATCAAGAATCTCTGAAGATCTTCCGCCGGATCGGTGATCGCAATGGGCAGGGAGGCACCCTTTGTAATCTAGGAACTGCTTATAATTCATTAGGGCAATATCAACGTGCAGTTGACTTGTATCAGCAGGCATTGAATTTTCAACGTGATGTTAGAAATCGTGATTTTGAGTCTAATTCTCTGGGTGGTCTAGGCAGTGCATATGTGTCCTTGAACCAATATCACCGGGCTATTGATTGTTATCAGTATGCTTTAATGATTCAACGCAAGATTGGTAATCGCAATAGTGAAGCCTACAGCTTGCTCAATATAGCGTATGCCCTTGCTAAGCTTGACCAGACTTGGGAAGCACTCCAGCATTACCAGCAAGCCAAACAGATCTACCAGGCATTGGGGTTAGAACATGAGGTAGAAGAGTGCGACACTGCCATTTATGACCTCAACCAAATCATTCCAGTGCAGCAACTCACCCGCGCTCCTGAAATTACTCCCTCCAGACCTCCGATTTCTCGAAGAAATCGGAGGTCTAAACGCCTCATGTGGGTCTATGGGCTGGTGGGGTTGTCGATCGTTCTTCTCGTCTGGTGGCTGAAGCGGTAGCAGGGCTGATGAGGACGTAATGATGCTCAGTCACGCTTAACTGTTCGATCGAGCAATCAACGCTGCCACGCTATCCGCCAACGATTTAGCAATATCCGCTTGCTTGTCGGCTGTTTCCGATTGCCTCTGCACCAGTGCTTTGAGTTCCGTCATACCTGCTTTTAGTTCTGTAAAGCCTGTCTCAACAAAATGTGACAAACTTGCAACGTTGTTGGTCAAGGTTGCGATATTGACTGCCAAACCATCAACGGTTCCAGATAAATGATCAACGGTTCCAGATAAGTGAGTCACTGTTTCGGTGAGGTGTCCAATTTGCTCTGTCAGGATGTCGATTTTATCCATCGGTTCAGGAGTATGGGTTCAGGAGTATGCGTCATGGCATCAGGCGCGATCGGTCAATGATTTTGTGCCTAGATTAGCATACAGACAAAAATTCTACGGCTGAAGCATTATGCTTAATTAGCCCTAGTCATAGTGCCATAAAATAGCCAGGAAAGAGGGTTATTTGCCGTCTAAGCCAGCGATCGCTGCTATTGAGCCAAGCCGTTTATGTACCACGAACACCCGTTAGCTTCTGAAACGTGGGTTGCGTTAGCGATCGGTAACTCGCGGTTGCACTGGGCACAGTTTGCTGGGGATGAGCTTCAGCAGACGTGGGATACGCCTCATCTAACGGCAGCCGAAGCTCAACAGCTAGTGACTACGCAATTAATTCAGCAAACCACGCTTTACATTGCCTCTGTGGTTCCACAGCAAAGCCAGCTTTGGCAAGACTATCCATCGGTTCATTTCATCACCTTGGAGGATGTGCCGCTGCAAGGATTGTATGCAACATTGGGCATCGATCGTGCGTTAGCTTTGTTGGGTGCCATTGCAACCCTGGGTAGTCCAGTGCTGGTGCTTGATGCAGGCACGGCCCTTACGGTTACAGGCGCAGATCAGACCCATCAACTCATGGGCGGCGCAATTCTACCCGGACTGGGGTTACAGCTACGATCGCTCAAGCAGTCAACGGCTGCTTTACCGCTGGTGCAACCATCTGATGCGGTCACGCTACCGTCACG
>JBBSHC010000771.1:0-2249 GCA_038253425.1 Leptolyngbyales cyanobacterium
CCTATGAAGCTGGCATTGAGCTGATGGGCACAGAGGTAAAATCGATTCGGGCAGGCAAGGTCAACTTGAGAGATGGTTTTGCGCTCATCCGCAATGGCGAAGTGTTGCTCCTGAATGTGCAAATCTCACCCCACCAAACGACAAGTCAGACGTTCAACCACGAACCAACCCGGACGCGAAAGCTGCTGCTGCACCGCGAAGAAATTCGCAAGCTGATTGGGAAGGTTGAACAGCAAGGCTTAACCTTAGTGCCGCTCAAGATGTATATGAAGCGCGGTTGGGTCAAGGTTGATTTGGCGCTGGTGAAAGGCAAGAAGCTCCATGACAAGCGTGAAGACATTAAGAAGCGCGAGGATCAGCGCAGTATGCAACGGGCGCTCAAGAACTTTTAGAACGTTCTAGTAAGCTTCAGTCTCACAGACCTGAAGCTGGAGCCTTTTCAAGCTCTTCTGGTGTGTCGATCACTTGGCTGTAATAGCTGGCGATTAGAGCAATCATGAGCCACCAAAGGCTGTTGACTTGAGGGCGGTACCAGACCGTATCGACAAAACCGTGACTTAGCAGACCCAGTAATGTGGCGATCGCGCCCATGAGCCAGAAGCCATCACGATTTCTGCTGATCCGCAACCGTTGAAGCTGCGTCCAACCCAGATTGAAGGTTACCACCAAGAGCCAGAGGAAACAGGTGAAGCCAATAATACCCGTTTCGACCAGCACTTCTAGCGGGATAGAGTAGGCGCTGAGGGCGCTAAAGCGCGGACGCTGGTAGTACGGATAGATGCTGTTGAAGGCAACGTTGCCAGGACCGATGCCCAAAATGGGACGGGCTTTAATCATCTCAATCACGGATGCCCAAACGTTAATGCGGTAGTTATTGCTGCTGTCACCACGTCCTGCAAAGATGCTACTGGCTCGATCGCGGAAGGGTTCAACCAGCACAAACGCCAACAAGACCACCGCTGCGATCGTTCCTAAGACAAGAGGCAGCGCCAGAGTGCGCCAAAAGCGGGGTAGGTAGACACTCCACCAGTGAGCCAGCAGCAACAGCAAGATGAAAAGCATCACGGCAAAGCCAATCCAACCGCCTCGACTCCCGGTGTAATACAGACAGGTAGCATTGACAGCAACCATCGTCACTGCCAGCAGTTTGGGTCCCCATCGTCGCCAGACAAAGAACGCCATGATGCTAAGCGCGATCGCTGGCAGCAAATACGCCGCCAACAAATTTGGGTTGCCAAGGTAGCTATACACGCGAGGCTCTTTTGCCGATGGCGAGGTTGGGTCTACCCAGGTAGCAAGTGCAGCAATCCCACTTACTTTCTGTTGAATGCCATACATGCTGACAATGAGCGCCGCCTGTAAATAAATGCCAATGACCCAGGAGCGAATGCGGGACGATCGCAAGACACGCGCCATGAGTGCAAACAAAATTAAGTAAAGCGTGAGCTTGCCTAATCCAGTGAACGCGGCTCGTTTAACAGGGGACAGCGCTGTTGCAGCGGCAGAAATGCCCCAATACAGCATGACCAGAAAATGAATGGGCGTAGCGAGCGAGCGGGACGGGCGGTAAAGGTGAGTAAAACTACTCCACCAACGGCTCGACGAGCGGTCAACTGTATCTTGCTCGTTGATAGATGGCTGCTCATCACTAACCACCTCGTCTGACACAGTTAACAGTAACCAAAAGACAGCACAAGCAGTTAACAGCACCGCTAACGAACTTTTGTCGTCCGAGACAAACGGAGCGATCGCAAACACCAGGCTCACTAGCATAGCGCCTATCAGGTCACCCCACTGGAGCATGAAGCTACTCTGACGCCATCGTCGTAGCGGACCTAACAGACGATGCAGGTAGCTAGCACTGCGCCACTGCTGCAATGACAACGTTGATAGCGTCACTTGTTGCCAGATTGAATTCATACACGCGCCATTGGTTGCGATGGTCTCTGGCTTATTTTAGGGGACAGGGGGAAGGTTTTGAGTTTTGAGTTTTGAGCGAGAAAGAATTAGTCACCTGAAATGGTATCGGGATCTGGAAACAGCCACAGCGATCGCGTAGTTGCTTAAAGGGGGCGATCGTCCAGAAAATTTTCTTGCAATAGCTGGAGGAAGCCTTCAGTCACGTTCCAATTGTCAAAACTCAGTACAAACCAAGCATTCTCGCTTCTGACTCCTCACTCCTCATCTTCTCCACGGAGCATCACAATGGCACAGCGATTAAAACGATGGGAGTCTCCCCGTCGCGAAGG
>JBBSHC010000772.1:0-2246 GCA_038253425.1 Leptolyngbyales cyanobacterium
GTAAGCTGATTCCCTCGCAATGTCCGTTTGAGCGTGACATTCATCTCTTTGGTCGAACGATCGCTCATATCCCCGCTCTTTGTAAGCTCAACCCGCTCTATGACCAATTGGTTGGGTTGCGTTTTCGGGCACTCTCTTATCTGGCGGATGACTGTAGCGAGGATATTTCGTCGTATTGTTAACTTGTTAACCAGTCACACCGCTAGACGCGTCCTTAGTCCCCAAACAACGCCGCCTGTAATCAATAGCAGCAGCAGTCCCATGCCACCCGCAAGGGGCTGCTTTTTTAGCCCAATCATCCATATAGGGGCACGATCGCTGTAGTGGATGAGTTGGGCAGAATCCAGGCTTGCCATACCCCATATCCATCCGGCATGAAGTCCGCAAGCCAGACCCAGACTGCCGCCATCAGCCCAACGTGCCAATACCAACACCATGCCCATGAGCCACAGTCCGGGTAGCTGAGACGCGATCGCTGTACCCTCCCAAATCAAGTGGAGCAGCGCAAAAATGATGCTTGTACTGATAGCCGCAATGGCGATGGTATAGTCGTGCTGCAATTGGTTGAGCAGAAAGCCACGAAAGACGAGTTCTTCCACTGTGCTGATAAACAAACCCACGACCAGGGTTGATACGACGGTAGAAAACAACTGGTTCACTTGAGTTTGTTGCCAGGTTAACCAGCCCAACCAGTATTCCAGCCCAAACAAAAGACCAACACCCAGCACACCTAACAGCAGCCCGACCATGAGGGATAGCAGCACTGATGGGCTGAAAGCAAGACCATAAACAGCAAATGACCGTCTTTCGCTAGAGGCAAATCCCCATAAAATGAGGGGCGCTAAGACATAAAGCGAGAGCACAAGCGGTATTTTTTGAGCGATCGTTGGTGGGTTCGGCGGCTGCCACTTTAAACGGATTGCCAGCGGCACTGCGATCGGCAACCACGCTAAGAGCCATACTAGAAAAAAGACGCCAACTTTAACTACAGCGGCGCTACCCACGATTGTCTGGATCAAACGATTGAAGCTTTCAGCGCTAATCATCCTTCAGCACCAATCATAAACCTGGGTCGTGCCTGAATAAAACGACAAATGCCTGTAGGCATCATTCATACAAGCATCCGATCAATGTAACCCTACCTTAGCGATCGCGAGAATCTTTTGGTGTTCAAGCACTACTGCACGGCTTTGAATTGCCAGCTAATAATTGAATAAACCAAAAGTACAGCTCTTCTTTAAGAACTCTCAGAAACAGGTGAATTGTATCGCCAAAAAAAGACTGCCAGCCTGAGATGTGTCAACTCAAGTTGGTAGCAACAATAGGACTTCGAGCAAAACTACAAAGTGTACCAGCCTGAACATTTGTCGCCTTCTTTAGCAGTCAACCCTTTAACGCAAGCCTGCCTGACATAAAAAGCAGCTAGGCTTAAACTTGGATCAACCCCTAAATTTTCTATGCATCTTCAGCATGAGAGCCGTTACTTTCACCTTTACCCGCATCTAACTGAATGAGATGAATGTGCTTGTAACCGAGCTTAATCTCAAACTCATCTCCGGGTTTCAATCCCATCGCCTGAGTGTAGGCAGCACCAATCACGATCTGACCATTCTTATGAACGCTCACCCGATAAGTTGGCTCACGACCACGACCATCCTTCGATCCTTCAGGACTTAATGGAATGCCTCTTGCTGCAAGCACAGCATCGTAAAAATCAGTCAGATTAACACGAGTCTGACCGTTCTTTGTGACTGTGTAGTACCCACAGCGCTTTGCTGTTTCTCGACGCGGCAAGTGAGACAGTTCTTTTACTTTTTGAAGTAATGCTTTTCCAGTAAGTGGAGCCGTTGCAGTATCAGTCATCTCTCTATCCTGAGAACTCCAGATTGATGAGGCAGGTTTAAACCAGTATTCTGGCGCTATAAAAAATATAGCCTTAAATCCTTTAATCTAAAAATATTTTTTGGGCAGTTTCATTGTTAATCTTTTGCGTTATTCTGCTAATTTTCGTGTAAGTCGATTCTACTGAACTAGACAATGGTAATTGTTCTGTTGTGCTAGTAATGCCAATTGATCAATACGTTGTGTTGTGCCATTAGCGTTTAGCCGTGGCGCGTTTGAGGGCATAAATGTAAGTAATGCAAGCCTGACTCAGCCAGCAAAAGCCCCCTACCTGCTATCTGAAACGTACTTTTTTTCTACGTTGACCGCTAGAAGTTACCTCTCTAAAAGGAATTGCAAAACCA
>JBBSHC010000773.1:0-2245 GCA_038253425.1 Leptolyngbyales cyanobacterium
ACAATTTCAGCCTTAAGTCAATGCCGTTCGACTATGGACCTGGCTATCGTATTTATATTGGGCAAAGCGGAGCATCAGTAGTGGTTCTGCTTTGCGGTGGAGATAAGAACACTCAAGATCAAGACATCCGGCAAGCTAAGGATTATTGGGCTGATTACAATGAGCATCGTGAACGCGCCAACAAGCGATAGCTATCATGATTACCTAGTTGAATCGTTGCGTGATCCTGAAGAAGCAGCGGCTTATATCGAAGCAATTTTAGAGGAAAACGATCCAGAGCCTGAATTGCTGGGGAAAGCACTTGGTAATGTTGCAGAGGCTCTTGGTAAGGCTGAGGCATCGTCTGAAGCGACGAACGTTCATCAAAAACAGCTTGAGCGAGTGCTATCTCTAGCTGGCAGCCAAACAGTATACGGTCTGGCAAATTGGCTAAATGAACTAGGTTTAAAGCTGACGGTGACTGTTGCAGAAGAAATTGAAAATAGATGAGATCTCGCTACAGCATCTTAATTCAGTGGTCTGATGACGATCAAAAGTATGTTGTGAGTTTGCCTGAGTTTGGTTCTTATGCTCATACTCACGGTGATACGTATGAGGATGCGACCAAAAATGCTCAAGAAGTCCTTGAACTTTTAATTGAGACCTATCAAGAGCAGAACAGACCTTTGCCACAACCAGCAGCACTTCAGTTTGTATGAAGAGTACAGAGGCTTCTGAACCGCAACACGATACAGACGATCTGCTTCCAGAATACGAGTTTGACTATCGCAACGCTCGTCCTAATCGCTTTGCTACTCAAACGGCTAGTAATCCTATAACGGTTGAGCTGGAACCAGATGTTGCTGCTGTGTATCCAGATGCCACCGCAGTCAATGAAGCCTTGCGATTTCTGATTCGGATCACGAAAGATTCTGTTGCCCATCTGTGAACGGGAACGGTAAAGAATGTGAAAGCGTCAACTAGTGACAGTTACCACGACTATCTGGTTAGGTCGCTTCACGATCCGGAAGAAGCTGCTGCTTACCTTGAAGCAATTTTAGAAGAGGAAGATCCTGAGCCAGAGCTTTTGAAAGTTGCCTTACTTGATGTTGCTGAAGCGCTGGGTAAAGCTCATGTTACATCTGAGCAGCGCAAATTTTACAGTGAGAAGCTTGATGAGATTCTGTCTCAGTCTGGAAGTCAAGAAGTGTACGGTTTAGCTAATTGGCTTAATGGTCTAGGGTTGAAGCTGACTGTCGCTGTTGCAGAAGACGATCGCGAGTAGATGAAACCTCGCTACAGCCTCTTGATTCAATGATCTGATGAAGACCAACAATATATTTGAGCTTGTCTGATTTTGCTCCTTACGCTCATACTCACGGTGAAACGTATGAGGAAGCGACCAAAAACGCTCAGGAAGTCCTTGAACTTTTAATTGAAACTTACGAAAGGCAGAATCGACCTTTGCCAGAGCCAGGGACGTTTCGGTGTGCGTGGTTTTTCTTCGCGAATAAATAAAACTTTGGTGTTCATCCAAAACAAGCTTAACTGAGCTGATTACGGAATTTGTTGACGCTGACTGTTAGCAGGACGATCGCAATCACCGCTAATGCTAGGGCGTGCACCCACAACGCTTCTAGACCAACGCCCTTGAGCAAAATACCGCGCACGATCGCAATGTAATGGCGCAGTGGGTTGAGCTGCGATACCACCTGAAAAAACGTGGGCATGGTCTCAATCGGCGCGATCGCGCCAGAGGTTTGCACCATCGGTAGGTTAATGAAAAAAGCTGTGAGAACGACCTGCTGCTGCGATCGCGAAACTGTCGCCAGCATAATGCCCACACCGATACCGACAAACAGGTACAGCCCTGACAGCACAATGAACAACAATAAATTGCCCCGAAAGGGGAGCGCAAAGACCAGCCGCCCCAGACTGAGCGCCAGAAAAACGTCACCCATCAGCAGCACAAACAGCGGCACGATTTTTGCCAGCAAAATTTCCCATGCTTCGGCAGGCGTCATCAGCAATTGCTCTAGCGTGCCCGTATCCTTCTCGCGGACAACTGTCACTGCCGAAACCAGGCTACCAATGAGCGTCAACACCAAACCCATCACTCCTGGCACAAAAAACCAGCTACTCGTTAGCCCTGGGTTGTAGAGAAAAATTACCTCAGGTTTGACTAACGGCTTCGGTCGTACATCAGCCAGATTGAAATTGTACTGCTGCACAATTTGAGCAATGTAACCGCTGGCAATACCTGCTG
>JBBSHC010000774.1:0-2240 GCA_038253425.1 Leptolyngbyales cyanobacterium
AATGGCTGCCAGCAAATTTGCCCCAATCAACCCTAATGTGAGGACGAGGAGCACTTGTTGAATGTCTTTTAGCCCAGCCAGGGCATTATCAACGGGGGCAATGGCTAACACGACCCAGGTGCGGGTTTCCTTAGGGGTAACAGGCACTTGGATGCGGTTGTAGCCTGCTAACCACTCGATATTACTGTCTTCAAAATAGAGCAGGTGAAGAAAATCTTCCTTGCCCGCGATCGCACTATTCACAATTTCTTGCAGCCGTACTGCATCTGCTTCCTGTCGAATATTGCGACCAATGCGATTGTCTTTTGGGTGGGCAAGGATGGTGCCGTCTTCATCAATCACTACGGTATAGCCGGACAGCGATCCAGGTTGGCTGCTCCCCTGACGATGCACAGCCCATTGAGTGCTCAAGGCATAGCGTAAGCGTCCCAGGGAATCATAGATAGGCGCGCTGAAGACCAGGTCAAGCTGGCGTAAAGGGGTGGAGGGCTGGGTAACGCGGCTCTGGCTCATAGGTGCAATACGCACACTGGCGCTGGGCGCGAGCACGACCTGGCTTTGGGTAGACCAGAGTTTGTCAGCCGCCTGGATTAGCGATCGATCGCCACAGGTGCTGCCGTCAAGCTGCCCCGTTTGAAGATTGACTAGTTGAATGCACTGAACGCCTTGAGGCATCCAACGACTTATGCGGGTGACAAAATCTTGTGCGCTCTGGGGCTTGTCAATTTGGGTTGAAAAATCGTCGCTGGCAGTGACCAGATTCGATCGCATCACCTCGATCAAATCGCGAATGTTTTCTCCCTTTCTGACAGCGCTTTCGGTGAGGTTTTGGCGTGCCGTTTCCAACAGGCTAGACCGGACTTTTCTATAGGCAACCAGTTCGCCTGTTAGCAAGACAGGAATGCTCAACAGCAGAATCCGAAACAGGAGGATGCGGCGAAAGGAAGACTGACCTGGTTTAGCCATAGGAATGTTCAACGGAAGTGCGAGACCCAATAGCAACCATGATCAAGGCGATCAATTTCAATCAATGCAGGGAACTTCTTGCGGCGCATCTGTTTGTGCCTACAACGATCGCCAGACAGACAGTTAAACTGCTGTTAAAGAGAGCTACCCACAATTATTACAACGGTTGCACCGATTATTCCAGTTGACACCCGATTTAAATACTAAATTGACTGACGCTGATGACCGCGATCGACCCACGACTACAGTTGTGCTGGCAATGAGTGCAGATGGCAAAATTGCTGACTTCACCCGCAAGGCTGCCCGCTTTGGCTCTGACAACGATAAAGCACACCTGGAACAACAAGTGGCGCAAGCGGATGGTGTTTTATTTGGGGCAGGCACGTTAAGGGCTTACGGCTCAACACTGCGGGTCACGCAACCTAAGTTGTTGCAACAGCGGCAACAGCAGGGTAAGCCTCCACAGCCAGTTCACATCGTTTGTTCACGATCGGGCGCGATCGATCCCAATCTTACTTTTTTCCGCCAACCTGTAACTCGCTGGCTATTAACCACACCCTCAGGGGCACACCCCTGGAAAGAAGGCAATGCCTTTGAGCGGATTTTAACTCCGATAACGGTAGCTGAAGCGGTTGACTGGCAAGCAGTTTTGCAGCATCTATGGGCTTTAGGACTACGGCAACTCGTCGTACTGGGTGGGGGGACGGTCGTGGCGTCACTGTTGCAGGCAGAGCTGATTGATGAATGCTGGTTGACCGTTTGCCCCTTGGTGTTAGGTGGAGCCGCAGCGCCAACACCTGTAGAAGGAAATGGTTTTACTGAAGCCCTGGCACCACAGCTACAGCTTTTAGAGGCGCGATCGCTCGGTGATGAGGTGTTTTTGCACTACAAAGTGCGAAGGGTTTGAGTTTTAAGCTGAAGCGTCGTTCAAAGCTCAAATTGAACTCAGAACTCAAAACTCCGGTTAAGCTCCCTCAACTCCAACCCCATCCTGATGCCAATGTATTACGCTGTATGAAGCTCTTTTAACCCTGGTATGGTGGAACAAATCAAGCCGCGCTACTCGATCGCCTGGATCAATCGCCTTGCCGAAATCCCCCAAGCAGCGTGGGATGCGCTTGCCCTGCCACTGCGGACACCCTTCTTTGAGTGGGAGTGGCTGCACAATATGGAAACATCGGGCAGCACCACTGCAAAGTCGGGCTGGTTGCCCAACCATCTCACTGTCTGGCGAGACAATACCCTTATAGCGATTGCCCCCTTGTATGTGAAAG
>JBBSHC010000775.1:0-2238 GCA_038253425.1 Leptolyngbyales cyanobacterium
CGCCACGCCCAAAGACAAAGGGATCGCCACCTTTTAAACGCACCACGATCGCCGCCTTTTGCGCTTTTTCAATCAACAGTTGGGTTATGTCTGCCTGCATCAATGAATGCTTGCCTCTGCGCTTACCAGCGTCAATCTGCTCTGCGTGAGGGCTGATCATTGCCAGAATAGGCGGACTCACCAACGCATCGTAAACCACCACATCAGCACATTCCAGCAACGCCTTCCCTTTCAGCGTCATCAACCCCGGATCGCCTGGACCTGCGCCGACTAAATAGACTTTGCCTGAGTGTTGCATGGCATAGGGAATGAGGAGTGAGAGGAGATAAGGTGGGTGGGGAGAGAAGCAGAGGGGAGCAGGGAGACAGAGGGAGATAAGGAGGCAGAGGGGAGCAGGGAGAGAAAGACCATTTGGATCTAGTAAATACTTATTTTCAGCTTCTATTTCACAACTTTTTACCTTTTACCTTTTACCTTTTACCTTTTACCTTTTACCTTTTACCTTTTACCTTTTACTTTTAGTCTGCTCGTTTCCTCTAAAGCCCACTACTCTTTATGCTGCGCTAAGTCTACTAACAGATCTGTTAAGGCTGAACTTGCTTCCAATGGAGCTGTAAGATGCAACGACAGACTGGGAAATTGCAAGGCGATTGCTGCAACCATTTGAGCGATCGCGTCGGTAATGCTTCCCGCAAACAGAAAATAGGGCAAAATCGCAATTTTTCTAATGCCAAGCTGCATCAGTGTTTGGAGTCGAGACTCTAAACTGGGCGGCACTGACCAATAAGCGGTCACGGCACCCAGATGCTCGGCAAGGTCTTCAATGGGTTGATTTGCACCAGGACGGCGACTACCGTGAGCCAGCAAAATCCAGGCTTCCATCGGCTCTGCTGCCATGCGTTCTGTGACGAGACGGTGCAAGCCCCGGTGAGAACCAAGCGGTGGACGCATCTCGATCGTGATGCGATCGCCCATTGTCTGCTGTGCCAATGCGATCGCTTGAGGAATATCCTCCATCACATGCACACCGGGCAGCAAAAAAAGCGGCACCACCACGATTTTGGGGAGGTTGACTGTATTGCTAATGGCATCAGTATTGGTAACGGCATCAGCCATAACTGCCGCTTGCAAGGATGCACCAAATTGCTCGATTTGCTGGTGCAGGGGAAGCGGTCCACACTCCAGGCAAGCCGTTCTGACCAACGGTGGCTCAGGCTCTAAAGACTCTCCGAAAGGGGCGAATGAGCCAACCTTAGTTAAATTCTTTGATTCAACGTGTTGAATGCGTTCTAAAAAGTGCTTTGCCAGCACATTGGCTGCCGCTTCAGGGCGCGGGTCTCGGCTCCCATGAAACACTAGCAAGTAAGCAGGCGGATAGGGCAAGATTAGAAGAACTCGATATTTTTTGGGAGAGCAATTTTAATTCTATCGTTCATCTCGCTATTGCGGTAGACACAAACGGCAGAAAATAGCCCTCAAAAAATGCACCCAGGATTGCAGATTAAGCTACAACTCTGGGCGCATTGGCATACATGAAAGAGAAATACTACTGAAAGCGAAGCTTTAATTGTTGGTGCCCTGAACATACGCTAGTGTAAGGCTATCGTGCGCCAAAAAATGCGCCAGGTGAAACGCCCGATCCTCAGTTTCAAGCAGCATTTGCTCATACAGATAGCGTGTAGCCCGATCGCCCAAACTTTCGGCTTGTCCTGCCTGACGACGTAACAGATTAATCACTGCTTGCTCTGCGGTTAGATCGTGCTCAACCATTTGACGACAAGAAAAGCCACCGTCTGGTTCAGGCGCAAAGCAGCATAGTTCCGCTAGTTTGGTGAAGCTAGCAGCAGGCGTTCCACCCAGACCATTGAGACGCTCACCAATTTTGTGGACGTAGCCCTGCGTTTGCTCATAACTTTCCGAAAAGAATTCATGCAGCGAATAAAACTCTGCGCCTTCTACTACGAAATGATGTTTCTGGTATTGCAAATACAACGCTTGAAAACTGGCTAACGCAATGTTAAAGCCTTCACAAATGGGCGTCGTTACTGAGTGGTCAAGCAGAATTGGATTGTCATAAACCTGATCAAACGTTTTCAGCAAACCCTGAGTTTCATTCATGCGATTCTCCTTGCTATCAATGTGGTGAATTTAGGTGTCCTCACCCTCAATTTAGCACGACCATTTTTAGAGTCAAATCAAGAAATTCTAGTTGTTAAGAATGATTTGCAGTATAAAGTC
>JBBSHC010000776.1:0-2233 GCA_038253425.1 Leptolyngbyales cyanobacterium
ATGATTATGGCTTTGGCTGCTTTGTTCGTTTAGATAGTAGCGATCGCCATTGGGCAGTCGGGCTGATCTACAACACCCAATTATTCAATCCCATGTTTCTCAATATGGGTCCCCGCTTGTCAAGCGAACCTGACCCAGTTTTTGCGCCCGACTTGATCAGTGAAACTCGAACGTTGTTATGGACTGTCTTAATTGGTACGCTGGAAGCTCAAAACGGCGAAGCGTATGGCATACATGGCATCCCTAAAGTTGTTGTGCCCGTCAATACACCCGTTCATAGTATGACTGAAGCTGAAATTCATCGCTTCCATCGCAATCAAGCAGGGCAATCTCAGTTTTGCTACTACAGCCATCTTTTACGCGGCGGTGGCACGTTTGCGGCTCAACTGGCTCAACAAGTCTTAACTGAACTAATTAACACCGATCTCTTTGAAGGAGCCGATCGCCGTGCCTTAAATGTTCTTTGCAAGGAGCTCTCCTGGAAAGAGACCATGAGTGCAATGCGCTAACAGGGCTGAAAGCTAACAAAAAAACCGACAGTCCTCGAAAGAAAGCTGTCGGTCAGTCGTGTGTTCCCTGTTGATGACTCGGCTAAAGTTGAGTCTCCTAAAGAATATTTGCTCTACCCTATGAAGGATGCGATCGAGATCAATGCTCACTGTGACCTTTATCACACAGTAATCATTTGGCAATAAAAAACCGACAGTCCTCGAAAGAAAGCTGTCGGTCAGTCGTGTGTTCCCTGTTGATGACTCGGCTAAAGTTGAGTCTTCTAAAGTATGTCTTTTTAGCAATACGGCGAACGCGATCAGGATCACGGCTGAAGGTGATCTTGATCACATTGAAAGTTCTTTAGTCTGCGTAGTAGCAGTACTGAGAGTGTCTGAATTGAAAGGCTTGAGTGTAAGCGCACACATCCACTGTGTAAGTGCATCAACGATTAGCGAGAATATCGGCAAACCATTGCTCCAAACGATCGCCAAGCGCGTTCAGCGAATACTCTGCTTCTGCTTGCTGACGACAGGCGTAGCGATCGATCTCGTTTAAGTGGGCGATCGCTTCCACTAAGCCACTCACGCTATCGGGTTCAACTAGCCAGCCTGTTTTGCCCTGCTGCACAATTTCTGTTGGTCCACCACGGCGGTAGGCAATGATGGGCACACCACAAGCAAGCGCTTCGATCGCGACATTACCAAAGGCTTCGACCCAGCGCGGTGTCATAATGAGAGCCTGACACTTGCCCATTTCCCGCTGAAGCTCAACAGTTGGTAGAAAGCCTTGATAGGTGATGGGTGCCGTGGGATAGTCCTGCCGAATCCGCTGCCAGTAAGCGTGATCTTGCACAACGCCCCAGATCTTGAGGGAAATCCCCGTTCTTTGAGCAGCGGCAACGGCATCTTCCAGCCCTTTCTCTGGTGCAATGCGACCAACCCAGGCAAGGCTGCGTTCTGGCTGCGGACAAAATTGGTAAAGTGACAAGTCGAAGCCATTCCCTAAGACATGGCATTGATTACTAAACGCAAAGGTGTCTGCTTGAGCGCGACTATGCACCCCAATTGTCGTCGGATAACGATCGATGGTCTGAGCAATGATGTCGTCCATAGCATCGGTCAGCGAACCCATACTGACTAAATGGGCGATCGGGCGCTCAAAAAAAGGTGTTAAGTAAAAGGGCAACCAATCGTAGGCAAAATTCACCAGCAGATCATACTCAGTCTGCACCTGATGGGCGTAATCCCACATGTTCGCTAAAACGGCATTAGCAGGCATGGCGATCGGGGCATCCCGACCGTCCGTTTGTGCCGTGGTTTGCAGTGCTCCATCGATCAGCGCAAGGGGAAACTCAGAACGTGATCCCGCAGGAGCCACTACTTTAAGAGTATGTTGCCGTTGACTCAATGCCTTGGCAATATTGTGCAGTGTAAGTTCCACACCACCGCCCAGTCCCGACCCAAGCGGTCCCACCGATGTAGACAACAGCAAGACGCGTAAGGGACGACTTAAAGCAGTGGTCATTCTGGTTTCGTCACTTGCACCGTGATCTGTGTCAAATCGCTAAGTGAGACCGATTCTGATGGCGATAGTCTTGCCTCGTCAGTTTGGTAGACTGGCGCACGGCTCAACCGCTGAGCTAAAACGTCACGCTGATTGATGAGATAAATGCTGCCCAGAGTCAAGCTAACCCCAAACCACTGAATCGGATTAAGCATCTCTGCCAAAAAGAGATTGCCAA
>JBBSHC010000777.1:0-2232 GCA_038253425.1 Leptolyngbyales cyanobacterium
AAGTTTCCAACTCAGTCCATCTGGCTACCACCCGGTAAAGATCAGGATTTATCTGACTTTGAATTTAACCGTGTTGATGCGTTCAAAAAGCTCGTCACACCTCAAAAGTTTTGGCACGGTTCCTTTCTTAAACCCAATCAAGGAGAAATTACGACGATTTATGGCGTTCGTCGTTACTACAACGGCAAATTTGCCAATGACTACTACCATCGAGGAGTAGACTATGCAGGGGCATACGGTTCACCAGTCGTTGCCTCCGCTGCTGGACGCGTTGCCTTAGTAGGGCAAGAATCGAAGGGCTTTTTAATTCACGGTAACTGCGTTGGCATCGATCACGGGCAGGGAGTAGAAACGATTTACTTACATTTGAGTCGAATCACAGTCAAAGAAGGCGATATCGTTAAAGCGGGTCAGGTAATCGGAGCGATCGGAGCCACAGGTGCTGCCACAGGACCCCATCTTCACTGGGGGCTATATGTCAATGGTCAGTCAGTTGATCCAGTTCCCTGGCGAAATCGAGGGTTTGAATAGCGCCTTCGCATAACATTATGTTTGAAGGCTTCATTAAGTTGGTACTGAACAGACATTCTGGGGCAAGATTATTCAAGGCTATTCTCGAAAAACGGCGCTGCGGAGTTTAGAAGCACTATGAGCATTGAAAAGATTGTGGAGCAGGCGTTGCAAGACGGCTACCTGACCCCAGCGATGGAAGCAGAAGTAGGAAGAATTTGCGATACAGCGTCGGAGCTGTCGATCGAAGAGTATATGGCGCTCGATCGCTTGATGGGTGCCCTGTTAACGGGTGAAGTGGTGGCAGTGCCCCGTAAGCAGTTCATTAACGTGATGGAAGAATTAATTCTGACAGAGGCGATCGCGCGTGTTGCCGAAATTGAGGCGACGAGCGATCGCACCCTGGATCTCGGTGACATCGCCGCTTACGCCCTTAATCGCTTACCACCGCTTTATGCCACTACCGAGGAAGGAGCAACCTACCAGCGACAGCGAGCCAAAGAAGAACTGCAAGGGTTAATTGCCCAGCAAGTGGGCGAAGCGATCGCGCGGAACCTCGATCGTCCCGAATTCTTTCCCGAACGACAAGCCTTGGGCAAAAACTCTGGCGACGAGATACTAACTCAGGTGAGCGCCTTGCTTCAGGCGTATGCCCCCAGCTTTGAACCCCAACCAAATTCACCAAACTAGACGTTGAATCGGTGTGAGTCAGGAGAGGGGGAACGGTCACCGATCGCCCATCTCCAAAGGGTTAAACCGAAGCAATAAACAATGCTGCACTCGCGCTAAGTCTTACTTAGAGACGCACATCAACGAGCGATCCCTGAGTAACCTGATCGTAGAGTGCTATAACGTCTTGATTCCGCATTCGGATGCAGCCATGAGAAACCGCTTGACCAATCAGATCTTCCTGATTTGTTCCGTGGAAGCCAACATGGGTACGACCCTCAACAAGAAAGCCAATCCAACGCTTGCCTAACGGGTTTTCTGGTCCCGCTGGAAATACTTCCCCTGTAATCGGATGACGCCATTTAGGATTGCGCTGCATTTCTAGAATGCGAAACGAACCGCTAGGCGTTTCCCAACCAGCCTGCCCGATCGCCACTGGGTAGCTTTTTACAAGTTTATGAGCACGATACACATACACACGGCGATCGCTCAGATCAACCACTAAACTCGCGACGTTTTGGGGTGCTGCTGGTGGAGCGGACGTTGGTTTGATAGGATCACTACTCTTTTTCTTTAGCAGCACTGTTTCCACTTTTTGAAGCAAAGCTGGCGAATGAGGCTTTGCTGCCCAGGCTCGCCATTGAAGACCCAATAGCAACAACGATGCTCCGACACAGAGAAGCATGACACTACGCGATAGGCGATCGTCTCGAACAGTTGTAGCCATCTTCTAGCAATTAAAGCTGTTCTCTAAATTTAACTGGTTCACTCAAATAAACCCACCCGTCTGTGAAAAATTGGCTCTTTACAGCGTAGCGATCGGGTGCATTTAACCCGCCTTTGGACAGCAACGCTACCCAAAAAAGTCGTAGAGGTTAGCGGCATGACCAGCAATGGCGGAATCAGGTGAGTGACTGCGATCCCCGCTTTTGACGCTTGACGAACGCGCTGAACTTCATGCAATCGACGTACAAGCTTTATGCAATCTTGATTTTTTCAAGCAGATTCGTTCGCAAGAATGGGCACATTAAGCACAGGATTTCGTTGAAGTCT
>JBBSHC010000778.1:0-2231 GCA_038253425.1 Leptolyngbyales cyanobacterium
CACGCTGCCAGATGGAGAAACGAAAGAAGTCGTGAGCATGATCACGATTCGTTTTTTAGAGCAGCACAGTCCATCACTGGTTCATCTAGCGGCGCTGCACGAAATGGATGAATCCCTGCTAATTTGCGGTGCCGAAGTGCTATGGGATAGCCATGACTCAGCAACAGGAAAGCCGCAGTCAGAAGGCTCAACACTGTTTGGTGCAGCAGGAACAACCCTCTACCGCGATCGCGGCTTTGCGACGACCAAGCCCATTTCTGCCGAATTTTATTTTCCGGCTGCTAACACACTTTGCTTGCGTACAGAGTACAAAGGGTCAGTATTTGAGGAAGAGTTGAAGCTGGTAGGGCAGAATTACCGCACGCGTCAAACCATTATTTCTCGCGCTGGAGAGCAGCAGATGATTGGTCAGTACCTGGAAAAGCGCCTTTAGCTCGAGAGAAAGGGCAAAGCATTGAACTACGGTTCTCGGTTTTGCCCTCAACTTTTTACCTTTTGCCTTATCCTCACCAGCCCCACGTCCCCTCTGCACCCTTGAATGGTCCGACAATGTTACTGGTAATCCAGCCACCGTAGAAACTTCCGGGTTGGGGTTTGACGCGTTCACCATCAACGTAGCAAGCATCCATTGATGCTGGGTAAAACGCGACGTAGTTGGCGATCGACGCAAACGCTGGTGTTGGTTCTGGATAGTACCAGGCAACATCCTCGGCACGTCGATCGCCGACAGCAAGGCTGTAGTAGGCACCTTGTCCTTTCCATTCACAATAGGTCGATCGCGGACGGCTAATTAAATACTGCTGCTGAATGTCCTCAGGCGGAATGTAGTAAACCGGAGGATGACTGGTTTCCAGTACACGCTGTGCTCGATGCGTATCAGCAATCGTAACGCCATTAAAAATGATTTGAATGTGCTTGCTGGTCTCTTCAAGGCGCGGCGGACGGGGGTAATCCCAGACCGATTCTTGTCCAGGTGCGGGGGGAATGCGTTGTTGAGTCATAACTCCATTTTAACGGCAGCTTTACGCTGCTCTAATGTCGTGGGCGGGCTAGAAAACTGACCCAATGTGGGGGCAAACGCATCAACCAAAGCCGGATGCTTCCATGCTGCGATGCGAGTAGGACTACACTGATCAAACGGCATCAAAAAATTATTAGCTTAAACTGGAACCTGCTGCTAAGAACGTTGAGGGCAAAGTTCAAGACGCTGAAACGGCATCAAAAAATTATTAGCTCAAACCAGAACAGTAAGCAACCAACATTAATGTTCAAACAAACTCTGGTATTGCAATAAGTCTAGCTGTGCGATCGTGGGAAGACAGTGAAAGCACTGTTGCGCTAGTTCCCAACGTTCTTCGCGCTCCAGCATGGCAATTAGCTTCTGACGGGCACTGAGCAAATAGCGGACATCGTTTGCTGCATAGCGGAGTTGTTCTGGCGATAAATGCGCTGCATTACCCCAGTCTGAACTTTGAGCGCTTTTGTCTAGCTCAACGTGTTCTAGCTCTTGCACGAGATCTTTCAATCCATGTTTCGGGGTATAGGTACGAGCAAGTTTGCTGGCAACTTTGGTACAAAAGATTGGATCGACGTTAATGCTCAAGTGGTATTGCAGGGTGGCAATGTCAAAGCGGGCAAAATGGAAGACTTTAACGCTGGTTTTTGCTTCTAGCAGTTGCTTGAGGTTGGGCGCATCCGTTTGCCCACGGTCAATATGTATAACTGTTACCCGATCGCGGGGATCACAAAGCTGCACCAGGCATAAGCGATCGCGCTGGGGTAACAAACCCATCGTCTCCGTGTCCACAGCAATTGCCTCTGCCTGTAAATAGTCGGCTAACTGCTGATCAGACAGATCGCGATCGCAAATCTGGAACTCTACCAATGCCATCGTGAATCAGGAATAGGGTACAGGGTCTAGAGTATCGGTAAAGGGGGCAGGAGGGTGAAAGGAAAAGACTAACGGCTAAAGAACGTGAACCTAACGGCGGCGAATAAAAAGCTGCGTGAAGTAGTATTCTCCTTTCGCATTTTGGGCAATGCCAATGCCTGTTAGATTAAATGAGCCTTCAATGTTTTGACGATGCCCCGTGCTTTTCACCCAGCCCTGGACCGCTTGTTTAACAGGATCGCTGTAACCCTGGTTATACGCTACGTTTTCAGCCGCACGGCTATAAGGAATGACACGGGCAATCGTTTGTACTCGTTGTTGAAAACCATTATGGCTGAAG
>JBBSHC010000779.1:0-2225 GCA_038253425.1 Leptolyngbyales cyanobacterium
GTAGTTGGGTGAAAGGGCTGCTGCTCTCCACCCAGTTGCCGCTCAACTCAACTGCCGTGCCGTCGATCCAGGCTTGCTGGAGTTTCATCCCGTGCGATCGCACTTCAATGCGGGTATACGGAAAAGCAAATTCTCCTTTCTGTTCCCAGGTCAGGTCTACGCCCTGTTCGTCTCGGCTCAGGTGAAACTGGTCGAATCGCCAAGCGCCATTACCGTCGCCAGCGTCATTGTAAACAACTGCCGTACTGCTTCCTGCCACAGGTGGATAGAGGTGGAGCGTCAGGTGCGTTGTTTCGGTCATGGGTAGGATGGTGCCTGCTTTGACCAGAAGCGGAACTTGCTCTAAGGGAGCTTCTAGCGTCACTTGTCCAGAACCTTCGATCGCACGATCATCCCAAAAGTGATACCACCGTCCTTTGGGTAAAGTGATCTGGCGCAATCGTCCGCCTTCTGCCAATACGGGAGCTACCATCAACCCATCGTCCAGCAGAAACGCATCATCCACATTCCAGAGTGCGCGATCGGTGGGATCAGCCCAAAAAACTGGGCGCACGGGTGGATAGCCCTTTTGCGTCGCTTCCCAGGACAGCGTGTAGAAGTAAGGCATCAGCCTGTAGCGCAGTTGGAGAAACTGCCCCTGAGCGTTGAGTTCTAAGTTCCAAATTGAGAAAACAGTCAGTTGCAGGTTATTAGTTTTTGGTTCTTCGCCTCCTCCACCTCCTCTGCTTCCCCTGAATCCTCTGCCCTCTAGCCCCTCCAAAGTGCATTCAAGGCAAGTTTCTTAAAGCATGACTGCCCTCAAACGGCATTATCCTGACCGTTACAAATTTGCGGTGAAGATTCAAATTTGGGCGGCTTCGCTCAAGACCGAAAACTGCTAAAGTTGAGCCGAATCAACCTGAACGCAGTCTGAGAAACCAGAAGAGTTGAAAAACGAGTCGATTAGTTGCGCGAAGGAACTCTTTTGCCAAATATGACTCAATAAGTACGCACGATCGAAGGCGGCGATCGTACTCCACTGTGAATGGAGGGAAGGTATTCTGTTCTTTAATTACTCAGGCATCCCCTGACATGAAAGTGCTTGAAGACTCGATGAGCCGTCAGCTAAAGACCACTCATTTGAACTATGATGACTGCCGATCGCTCAAGCGAGGCTGCTCTAACTGACATTGCTGCTCGACAGCAAGTTAACTCTAAACCCACTTAACCAGGAGCGTGTATGAATCTGGATGTAGCCCATTTGCGGGATCTGCTTGGTTCGCTAGGCTATTGGGGCGGGCATCTAGCAATTTGGGCAGTGGTATTCGCAGAGTCAGGGCTATTGATTGGCTTTTTTTTGCCAGGTGACAGCCTCCTTTTCACAGCCGGATTTTTAGCATCGCAAGGTTTGCTCAGCATTCAGCTTCTCATCCTGGGCGCTTTTATCAGTGCCGTTGTAGGGGATAATGTTGGCTATGCCACTGGTCACAAGTTTGGTCGTCGTCTGTTTCGCAAGGAAGACTCCTGGCTCTTTCACAAAAAACATCTGCTTACAGCCCAAAAGTTTTATGACAAGAATGGCAAGAAAACGATTGTCTTAGCGCGTTTTATGCCGATCGTCCGCACATTTGCGCCCATCGTCGCTGGCATTGGGGCAATGCATTATCGCACTTTCCTTGCCTATAACTTAGTTGGTGGCTTTGCCTGGACGTTTAGTATTACGTTGTTAGGTTATTTCTTGGGGCAGATCATCCCTGACGTAGACAAGTATTTGCTACCAATCATTGCGGTGATTGTTGTGGTATCGATTGCCCCCTCTGTCTTTCACCTTTATCAAGAAAACAAATCAAACAAACATTGAACGCACGCGATCGCTACTGGCAACTGCTTGATTACATCCGACCACATGGTCGAACGGTCACTCAAGCACTGCTTTGTACACTTGTTTTTACGGCAATTTGGCCTGTACTGGCGTGGATTGCAGGCGAAATGTCATCGTTGATCGCCCAGGGAAAAGTTTTGGCGATCGCCCGGGTCGCAGGCGTAAGTACCGTTGTCTTTCTGGCGCAGAAGCTTGCTCAATATGGTCAAGATTCGCTCATGGCGAAGGCAGCACTGGCAGTTACCCTCGACCTTCGCAACCATGTCTATGCCCATCTACAACGGTTAAGCCTGAGCTATTTTGAAACGGCTCAAAGCGGTGATCTTGCCTATCGTCTGACCGAAGACATCGATCGCATCGGTGA
>JBBSHC010000780.1:0-2217 GCA_038253425.1 Leptolyngbyales cyanobacterium
CGAATGTGATACTCCGCTAGCAAGTTGTTCTCATAGATGTCCCACTTCGTGCCATCCACCGAGGCGTGCTTACCATCACCCCATAGTTTCGGCAGGCTGAAGCGGTTGTAGGCATTGATGATGATGGTATTGGCCGCCTGGAGCTTCTCTGGATCAATGTGACGCTGGTGGGCATAAGCGACCTGCCTCCGGTCAAAGCCTTTCAGCGACCGACCCGCTTGCGAGGGACCTAAATTACAGCCATAGCAGAAGGTACTCGCCAGGTAACGAGCGGCAGGCTGATCTAGCTTCGTATCATGCCCGGATTTGGGCTTGAAGAACCGTGTCCAGTTGAGCCAAAGTTCCGTATCCGCTAGGACATCGAGCAAATGGATGGGCGTGAGCCGTTGAGCAATCAGGGCTTTGAGGGTAGCGGCCCCCGGTACAACCTTTGCCTTCGGTTTGCGAATCACCAAACGATCCTGTTGGTAGTCTACCTCAGCATTCTGGGGAAAGCCCTGGTCTGTTGCCTGAGCGGTAGTCTCCAACCATTGCCGTACATGTGCTACGAAGGCAACTGGTGCAGTAGGCAAACCGAGTTGATTGCCATACTCTGTCACGCTCTCCTGGTATTCCTCCCAAGAAATGAGTTGCTGCCCATAGTCTCCAAATTCCCCGCTGCCCTCAATATAAAGGTCTCCAGATTTTAGCCCCAGCAGCAAGTGCGAAAAGACGCATACCTCCAACTGGCGGCGGTGAATGGTGGATGGATAAGGCGTACGTTTGCGTTGTCCACTGACTAAAGACCACCACTTCTGAGGCACCCAACTTAGATCAAGCTGGGGAATCTGACGCTCTTCATCAGTACCAGGCTTTTCAGTCTGTACAACTGAAACTGTAGGATGGCGACTATGCCGATGCTGCACCATAAACTGGATGGCTTCGAGCAGCGAGCGATCCTGAGTGCTTGAACGCAGTGGCAGTATTTCCAGTAGCCGAAATAAAACAGCGCGTTGACCTTTGTAAAAGGTTTGCAGGAGTGGAAAATAGTTGTTGCCGACATACGCCAGATGGGCATCGCAGGAGGCTTGTAGAGGTTGTGCCTGAGTGCCAATGACCGTTTCAATTGCCGCAAACCGTTGAGCGATCTCACCGTCACTTTGAAACGCTATCACCACCGCTCGGAGCGTCGTAATCAATTCATCCGTGCGGGCTTGCGTGTCCTGACGCAGAGCCGCTAACGCCTGTTTGCCCCGATAATGCATCTGTTGCATTTGGCGGATGAACATTGCCGCTAAATCATCGAGGGTGCACGCATATTGGGACTCTAGAAGTGCCACTGCCAGGGTGTAGCGCTTGAGCGCACTCATCTGTTTCATGTGGGGTGCATCTAAGACCTTGGCTTCCGCTGCAAAATGCTTGCGCTTGACTTCTGGCAACTGCTTGAGCGCCGTCGTTCCCAGTTGTAAAGTTGCCAACCAACGTAAGCGTTCCACCAGCTTTTTGAGATGGGTGATGGTCGGTTTACCGGGGTCTCGCTTGATTTCATGCCAGGGAGTTGTGCCCGTCTCTGCCTCGGCTTGAAACAGCCTATCAATCTGCTGGCGTTCGGTGTCACTGAGGGACTGTGTCAGGGTCTGATAGCACTGGGTTGTGATGGCATTGCGGGCTCTGTGGGCAAGCCGCAGTAGCCGACTGAACGCTGGCAACTCAAACCGTTGCTGCACCAATACTTCAAGCGCAATGTTAATTAAATCAACCAGATCATGTTTGGTCATGGCAGCGGTTTCCATCGCGGTCACGGTGACTCGTTGAGCCCTATTGCTAAACGGCTGCAGCTGCAGATAGTCGCGAATGACAGCTAAATGCCGGATTCGGCTACCGGAACGGTCATACCCTGCCAGGTCGGTAGACGCGGTCGCCACTTGAGCACTGGCGGCAATATGTCGTGTAATCGTGGCTGGTACGCTGGCAAAGGGAACACCATACCCTAGTCGTTGAAAGGTTTTCAGCAGCACCAGAAAGCCCAGTTTGGCACTGCTGCCTTTCGTGGCTTGTGCTGCCAGACTCAATTCTTCCAGAGTGGGGGTGTAAATCGTGGCTAACTCTTTGTCGGTCACAGTGTGCTTCAACCGGGGATAAGCCGTATCTTGAAGGCTGGGCATTTTGTTCGCTCCTCACATGCAGCAAAGAGGAGACTAACAGGTTCGCTTCGATAAGTTCTACTGAACTAGCCTC
>JBBSHC010000781.1:0-2216 GCA_038253425.1 Leptolyngbyales cyanobacterium
ACCGCGAACCAGGCTTATTAGGTGCGGCGATCGTCCATCCCAATGTCTACTGCGGGCTGATTGCTGATGGTCAACACGTCTCCCCGCTTATGATGGAGATTCTGCTGCGAGCCAGTCACTACGATCGCGGTGTGTTTCTCGTCAGCGACGCCCTTTCTCCACTCGGATTGCCCGATGGCACCTACCCCTGGGACACGCGACAGATTGAAGTCCAGCGCGGTACCGCTCGTTTGCCCGATGGCACTTTGTCCGGCACAACCTTACCCCTGTTGGTTGGAGCGCAAAACCTTGTGAAAGGGGGGATATGTGATGTGGAGCAGGCGATCGCCCTTGCTACCGTTGCCCCTCGTCGCGCGATCGGTTTACCTACCAATTACATCGGTCAACCCGCCAACCTTCTCCGCTGGCACCAGTCAGATGCAGGAGACCTCGTCTGGAAACGCGTGTGAAGGGTCGTTAAAAGTTAGCTGCTTCAACGCTCAAAGGGAATGTCCCTAGCATTTCAGCTATGCTTCAACGTTGAGCGACTGCCTTTTTCATCTTCCAGCAAGAGAGCGATCGCACAGGTATACACACCGATCAGTGCAAGTACGAGAGCTGAACGGGGGCAGGCATTATCAAAAGGTGGGCGATCGTACCAGTTGGATTCTATGCTTAAACCCGATCGACGCATAACTTCAATTTAATTGCGTCCATCCATTTAATTGCATGTAATGCTCAGTTTGGAGGGTAGCCATGAAGGTACTTAAGTTTGCAAAGCACCTTGCTAGTCAAGTTCAGCATACGGTGCTGTACACTCGATCGCCCCGGTGGCTTACGTCCCCCGACTACGCAAAGCAATCCCGCGCCAAATGGCACAAGGTATATGAGCAGATGCCAAATGAGCGTCAGCCCGTTGTTTTTTATGGGGCGCTTACCGCCGATCTGCAAAGAAGACTGGAGCCTGAATTTCCTGAAAGTGGTGTACTTGAGTTAACCAACGCCCTTCTTTATAGTGAAGCGGGTTGGGTCTTTAGCGAGGATGGGTACCTTTTGCCAGATCATTCCTGGTATGGACGGCACGTTAACGAGATGCAAACAGTACCAAGGGTTTTACCCAGCGGTAAGCCGCTGAACGGTGTTTGCTTATCGCTTGCGAGTGACTTTGCGATCGGTAGTTACGGACATTTCTTGTTAGACTGCCTCAGCCGCCTGGAACTGTTTAAGCAAGCAGGGTTTAAATTAGCTGATGTTGACCATATTTTCTGCCCTAAACCGCCCTCAAAAACGGCACAGCGTTTATTTGAGCAATTGGGTATTCCTGCCAGCAAATGTATCTGGGCTGACGGCAATAAAAAGGGATTTTATACCGAGACTCTCTTAGCACCTACATTTCCTGGTACGCGGCGAAACTACCCCAAGTGGTTGCCAGCGTTCTTCCAACGAGAACTCTTACCATCGCCCCCGACACCCAGCCGCCGACTTTATATTTCGCGATCGGGCTGTCGGCGTAATGTTGCGAGTGAAGCAGCGATTACCTGTCTTCTCATCCAGTATGGGTTTGAGATCTATGACCCTGCACAGCACACCAATCAACCCTATGATTTTGCTGAAGCGTCGATCATTGTGGGACCGCATGGTGGCGGTTTAACAGATTTGGCTTTTTGCCAACCGGGAACGAAGGTACTTGAACTGATCCCCACTGATCATGTTTACCCGTACTATTACACCCTGGCTGATGCAGCGGGTTTGGAGTATGGATGCCTTGTTTGCCGCAGTACCCATGAACGCAGTCAGGATGCCTGGGGGCCAAGTTTTGCCGACTTTGATGTGAACGAAGATGAGTTTGCTCGTGCTCTAGCCCAACTTACAGACGTTTAATTAAAGAGCCATAGTGCGATCGCCCCACCGTCCCTTTCAAAACTTCCCTTCTAATGCGGGAATACAGCGTTCACACAGTAAGGGATGCTCTGTTGATTCGCCAACGTGGGTGGAGTAATTCCAGCAGCGATCGCACTTTTTGCCATTGGCATCAACCACACCAATGTTGAGTGCTTCGGATTGTGCCTGGTATTTCGCCTCATTTAAGGGTTCTGTAGCATCCAGGATTTCTACCTGAGAGGTCAGAAACAGGTAGCGCAACGCATCGACCCCATTACCGCTCAGGCTGTCAGCGGGATTCAGTGCTTGCAGGGTTTCCTTGAGTTGAGCGTCAGCCGTGTAGAGGAGCAGTTTGG
>JBBSHC010000782.1:0-2216 GCA_038253425.1 Leptolyngbyales cyanobacterium
ATCGCACCAATGTTGTATCCACGTAGCCAGTGCTGTGGTAATGACCAGCATCCTCTGCTTGAGGACGGCTATAAGCGAAGTGAACGATCAAATTCGGATTTTGTGCAGCGATTGCTGTAAGCTCATCCCGAAACGCATGAAATTGACCATTCTTAGCACCATGCACAAACCAGAGGAGGCGATCGGGGTTGCTTTGGGTCGCGGCTTTTGCCATGCTGATCATGGGCGTAATCCCCACGCCATTGCTAATCAGCACCGCAGGTAAGGGCGATCGTGCATCCAGGGTAAAGGTGCCGCTCGGTGGTTTTGCTGGAATGACGCAGCCTTCCTGAATCTGGTCATGCATAAAGTTAGAAGCTAAACCTGCTGGCACATCCAAGCCTGCTGGCATTGGCTCCCGCTTGATAGACAGACGGTAAGAGTCCGGGCGATCGCTGTAATCGGACAGAGAATAGGTGCGAATGATAGGCTTTGCCTGTCCGGGAATCTCTAGCTTGATGGTGAGAAATTGACCCGGTTGAAACGTGGGAATTGTGCTTGTGTCCTCGGGCTGTAAGTAGAACGACGTGATCTCCGCGCTTTCTTTCACCTTGCGAATCACTACAAAGTTGCGCCAACCAGTCCAGCCAGCAGTTTGCTGGGGCGATCGCGCACTTAACGGAGCCTGTTTTTCACTTGTCTTCCCGCTCGCCTGATTCGCGTAAACCAATCCCAAAACAGCACCAACCCCGGTTCCAGCGATTGCAGCATAGGATGCCGCTTTGTAGAATGATTCATCTTTGGGCTTGATGATGCCGAGGACGACAGCCGATGTGAGCGTCACGATCGAACCAGCAGTCAGTGCTGCGGTAACACTCATCAATGCCAGCGCCATAACCGAAGCAGGCGTAACAGCACCTGTTTCCATGACAGCAGTGGAGTTGCGAACCAATGAACGTTTAATTTTCGTTAGGGCAGTCATCGTTCGTTCCTGTTAAATAGCGTCTGTGGTTGATGCGCTGAGTGCAATCATGCCCGCGTCTACTGTTCCTGGTCATTCCAAAGCAGTCCACCATCCACACAGAAAGTGCTGCCTGTAATGTAATCCGCATCAGAGGATGCCAAAAACGCAACGAGAGCCTACATCCTGGGGCAGCTCCAAACGACCCAGCGGCATAGTTAATGACGATGCCGCACCAGTTTCCGCCGGACGTAACACAATGCCTTGTCCAAGGCTCTGACTGCTGCCCGTAACCAGCGTGACTTTTCCTGCGAGTGTCATCAGTGATCTTCTGTTGAATATTGGCTAATCACTAAAGACTTAATGGGGCAGCTCCAAACGTTGCATTGAATTTGCGACACCAGATGACCGCTGAGTTGTACTCTGCCAGGTTGATCTTGGCAGGAATGGCATACTGCTGAGCGCCACTAAATTTTTGCAGCGGAGCGAGAAAGACATAATCGCCCTCTTTCAACGGGTAAGCAGGTGCTTTGGTTGTGCCCAAAACGTTGGCAGAGCGATGCAAAATGACGACTAAATCGGGTCCATTTTCAGAGGTTCTAAACGTTTGATCGAAGGTCAAAAAGGTTTTACCGTTCTGAACAACAATGCGGGCAGTGCCTTGAGTAGTATGTTCTCCTGATAAAAATTGACCTGTTTTCAACGTTGTCGCAGACTGCATGGATTGGGCGATCGATGTCGTTGGTGAAGCGATCGCAGTCGGTGCGGCAGACGGCTCAAGGGCTTGATTTTTAGTGGCTTGTCCGGCACAGCCAACAATCAATGTAATCAAACTAACCATGAACCAGCGATTTAATTTCACTGTGAAATAGCTCCTCGGTCAACAGTAAGGGACTTGTATGAAAAGACAGCAGGAGGCAGAAATCAGAAATTAGGAGTCAGAAATCAGAAGTGAAAAAGGTACAGTAACGGCTTTTTAGACTGAGAGGTGTACTGCCTCTAGCGACAAACTACTGTAATGTCAGTTGTTTGAGGTTTGACTACGCTCAACTCGTCACGGTTGAAGATGGAACGCAATGGAAACCTGGCTAATCGGTACACTATGAATTTGCGGCTTCCCAAGCAGGACGTTGCTTCTAAAAGGCGTTATGTTGATTGTTGCGTATTGCCTTTAAGACTAAATGATTGGGTTCTGAAGAGTTTGAGGGCGGTAGATGATAGTTTGGTGAGAAAAGATTTAGCTCTTTCTCAGCGCTATCTCAGCTTGAACGAATTG
>JBBSHC010000783.1:0-2213 GCA_038253425.1 Leptolyngbyales cyanobacterium
AATTAAGTTGAGAAGGAATGGTGCATGACCAGCGATCTTGCGGCGCTTGTAAACCAGCTTCAGTCAACGTTGGGCAAAATGGAAATTGCTCTAGGTGGCATCAGTGAAGCGATCGTCTGGACAGGGGAGGATGGCAGAATTCAGTGGTCCAATGCAACCTTTGATCAGCTAATCGAGCAGCATCGGTTTGTAGTGCTTGGTGCTCCCCTACTCAATCTACTGCCGCTGCGTCAACAAGGACAAACCGTTGCTACCAGCGCTCATCCACTGACTCTGGCACGAACAGGGCAGTCTAGCCAAACCGCCATTTATGAGTTTCATCGGTCCACGACACGGTTCTTGCTGGAAATCTTTTCAACACAAGTCCAGTTTAAAGGACAGCAGCTCAGCACGGTTTTAGTCATTCGTGATGTCACTGAGCAGAAACAGATTGAGCAGCGGCAAGCCATCCAGTTTTCTGTCACTCGAACCCTGGCACAAGCAGTGTCTTTAGAAGAAGCGATTCCGAGAATTTTACAAGCGGTTTGTGAAGGAGATGGTTGGGAAGTCGGGGCACTTTGGCATCACAACCCATCGCTCGATCGTCTCTGCTGGCAAGGGAGTTGGCATCATCCTACCGCTCATTACCCCGGTTTTGAAGGCATCAGTCGTGCCACGAGTTTTGGGATGGGTGAAGGGTTGCCTGGTCGAGTCTGGTTAAACAAACATCCTGTCTGGATTACGCCTGTTGCTGATGATCCCAATTTTCCGCGCCACGCGATCGCCAACCGAGAGCATTTACAAACTGGGTTTGCGTTCCCGATCTTAAGTCAGGGCAACGTGATTGGTGTCCTGGAGTTCTTTAGTCCGACAGCTCGACAGCCCGATGACGCTTTGCTGCTAGTCATGTTAGACATTGGCAGCCAAATTAGTCAGTTTTGGCAACGCAAACAAGCAGAGTTTCAGATCCAGGAGCAGCTAGAAGAACTGAGCAAACTCAATGCTGTTAAAGATGAATTCTTGAGCACGGTTTCCCACGAACTGCGAACTCCCATTGCCAATATGCGCATGGCGATCGAACTACTCAAATCAGCTTCTACTGTAGAGAAACGGGAGCATTATCTAGAAATTCTCAAAGTACAGTGCTTACGGGAAGCTGAACTAATCAACGATTTGCTCGACCTTCAGCGCTTAGAGGCCACATCCTACTGCCCTATGCACCAAACGATTCAATTACACGATTGGCTGGCTGGAGTCGTTGAACCTTTTCAATCGCGCGTTCAGTTTCACCAGCAACGGCTACGGCTTGATTTGTCCCTAGCCAATGCCCCTTTAACGATCGATTGCACCGGGCTAGAACGTATTGTGGTCGAGTTGCTCAATAATGCCTGCAAATATACCCCTGAGAAGGGTGACATTACCCTGAGTGCTCGTTACATAACGGGGTCTGCTGAGTCCGGGTCTGATGCTTCAACGGCGACCATCATTCTGGCAGTTAGCAATCAAGCCAGCATTCCGGCAGCGGCGTTACCTCACATTTTTGAGAAATTTTATCGCGTTGCTCAGACAGATATTCGGCGACAGGGCGGTACAGGACTAGGATTGGCATTGGTGCAAAAGCTTGTTGAACAAATGCACGGCAAGATTGAAGTTGAAAGTGCCTACAACAGGACGACTTTTACCGTTCAATTGCCAAGTATGCTTGGGCTAGATATGTTAGCGCTGCAATAAAGTGCCATTGTAGTTAGCAGTAGGCTAGCGATCGCCTCACGTTAAATGTCAGTTGATCGTTCGGGTGCATCCCACTTTTGCAATAAGTACTATTACTCAGACTTGTAGCCCTTGAGAAAACGGGCTTTCAAGACACATTCTCAAACTGAGACTTACAAGACTGGGATGCACCCATGCTCAGGAGGCAATTCAACTTTTAACTGCCTTAAGTTCATTGAGTAAAATGCCTACAATTACCTTGTGCCAGGTATTTCAGCCTGAGCACAAACAAGATATAACGCTGCTAGAAAGAACGGCACAACTTCTAGAGCGTCATCTACAGGAAACTATCAAAATTGTTCCGGTTTCTGTTAGTTCTGTGGCTGAAGCCGTGATGGGGTTTTTTGCATGACCCCTCGAAAAGGTATATTCCACATTGAGACGGCTGAGTCTCAATGTGCAGATGAGGCTACCTTCGTACCATCCAGATAGCGATGCACACTGGCCTTCGAGAGTTTGTAATC
>JBBSHC010000784.1:0-2210 GCA_038253425.1 Leptolyngbyales cyanobacterium
CCCCCCGCCCCCCCGCCCCCGCCGCCCCCCCCCCCCCGGGGGGCCGCCCGGGCGCCCTGGCGCGCGCGTCGGGCGTCGGTACTTGAGCTGCGGCGTTGGACGTTGCTGCTGGCTGACGGGTGGCTCCGCTGGTGGGGCTAGACAGCAGGCTGAGGGTTAACGTTGACGCATTCTGCTGAGCGATCTGCCCCATGAGGTTACCCGGTTGCCCGGTTACTGTCACCTGAACGCTATTAGTACCGGAGGCAGTGACGCTCACAGTAGCAATGCCAGGAGCAGGATTATCCTGACGATAGATTTGATTGGGTGAGGGCAGGCGCAGTTGTGTGTTGGTGATGTTGGCTACCCAGGTATTGCCTTGCCCACTGGTAAAGATCTGCGATCGCTCGATTTCTGTACTGCCTGGTGTGCTTGTTTGCATTTGAAGCACAATATCGACTCCAGCAGCAGTGGGCTTTAGAACGATCGCAGTAATTTGAGTTGGCGCTGCCTGCACAGGTTGAGAGAGGGCAATGACGGCGATACCAGTCAAGATGCCGCCGATCGCAACAGGCTGTTTCACGTGTTTTCCCCACTTGTCTTGTACCCATCAAGCGATCGTGCTGGGTTGGCGCTACCAACGTGATGAAATTGAATATGTAGAATCGACATCACCTTATCGTTAAGCTTGGAGCGAGATCTACGGATGCGCTAGTGACTGAATACAACTCAGTAACACGATGCTTGCAAAACAAAGAAGAGTTGAGCATTATACAGTTCACCGATGCTACCTTAGATCTGCCGTTATGAAACACTTGCAAGGTAAAGGCACTGTTAAGAGGATATCTGAGAAGTTTACTAAATGAAATTTCAGCCACGGAAGAATAGTGTTTTAGGCACTGCGCTTTAACGAAAGAATCAAGCTTTCACCTCTTTCGGATGCTTTTTTAGCTAGCCTCTCAAACATAGTTATAGCCATACCCATTCTGATTAGGACGGGGTGCAGGGCAGGGTTCTTTCATTGTCGCTAGAGAAAATAGAAAAGCTTGTATCCTCGTTCTTCATCGACAGAATCTTTCTACATGACGAATGAAGCAATCAGGCTTTCAGTTTTTCTCCCTTGACTTTGAACAAACCCTGGGGTGCAGGGGTGGAACCCCTGGCTGGGGGCATTGCCCCCACACTCCCTTTGATTCCAATGTCCTAAGCTCTGTGGCGGCAGCTATAAAGCACAGTTTCTAAGCATTCTACTTTTTAAGGAGACAGCTTTTTTAAGAACACTACTTGAAGAGGTCGAACACTTTAATGGCATGTTTAAATGATTGGAAGCGAGTGAGCGTTTCGTTGATTGTCTCTACACTGGTGCTTGAGCGAACGTTCGATCGCTTGGTCGCAGCAGCATCCCTCCAGGTAGCCCAACGTGGCAGAGTCGATCAGTCAATTTGTTACATTCACTTAGCTGACGGCAAACTGATGGATTTGCGCGAAATCTGTGGCAAGCCGCCCCGCGATCGCCCTCGAATGCCAATCCCTACTTCTCCCTCGGATGCAGCCGATGCAGAGGATAGGAGCAATGAGCAATCGCCACAGCCAAGCCAGACTGTTGATAGAAGCGCTCCTACAAACCCAGTCAACCGCGCTACAACTGGCACCTCAACCCCGATGAATAAGGGGACTGCGGAAACTCCGACGAATACGCCGCCTACACCATCTATAGCGCCAACAACAACGCTACCCGGATCTCAACCCACCCTGCGATCGATCCCTCAAAGCAATGCGCCTTCAGGGGAAAAGCGAGATGATTAACCACTCCAACCCATGAGTAGAGTGCATCCAAAACCTTTGCAGCTTAGCTGCTCCCCCCGCCCCTTTTTCTCCTCTCCTTCCTCTGCTCCCCTTGCTCCCTTTTCCTCCCTCTGCCCCTTTTTCTGCTGCTTAATCCCAAACAATCTGCGATCGCTCATGCAATACCCTCCCATAGACGGCTTCGGTTTGCTGTGCCAGTTTTGACCAATCGAACCGACGCTTCAAATCGTCATAAGCGTTGTCTACCAGCCATTGGGCATAGCCAGGATGTTGCAGCACCTCTAAAATGCCCCAGGCAAGTGAATCAGGATTATTTGTCCAGGTGACGATGCCCGTTTTGGTATGACGCACGACTTCCGGTAACCCGCCTGTATCTGAAACAACGACGGGCACCCGCGCTGCAAAACTATCTAGTGCCACAATGC
>JBBSHC010000785.1:0-2196 GCA_038253425.1 Leptolyngbyales cyanobacterium
CAACAAATTGCAGCAAATGCTGAAGCGATCGCTGAGTTGCGGGTATTGATGCAAGATCGGTATGGTGGCAATGGACAACGCGGCGAGTAGCCAACAAAGAACCCCGATGCAGCGATCGAAAGACGGAAAAGGGAGTGATTCGAGTTTACGTATTGTCTATTATCTGCTGCTTGCTGCACTGACCTGAGTGTTCTTAAGGCGTTTTATCTTGCCAGATCGCCGTTGAGCTTTCGTTTTTGGTGCTTCAGCTTTTGCGTGTTGGCAGCTTCAACGCCTTCTTTACCAGATCTGGAATTTGCCAGGGGCGATCGGCAACGGTAATTTTTGCGCGGCGAAAGGCGTTGATTTTGCTCTCTGCCGTACCAATTTCACTACCTAATTCAGCGATTTGGGAGTTGATAATTGCACCTGCATGTCCCATCCGGCGACCGATAGGCGCAGTACGTCCAGCCACATAGGCAATCACAGGTTTGTCGATCGCTTCGGCAATGTAGTGGGCGGCAGCTTCTTCACTATCGCCGCCAATTTCACCCACCAGCACGATCACTTCCGTGTTTTCGTCTTCGTCTAAAATCTGGAGCCACTGCGGAAAAGATGAACCTACGATCGCGTCGCCACCAATGCTAACGCCGATTGATTGTCCGAGTCCTGCCTGAGTGAGTTCCAAAGCAATTTCGTAAGTAAGGGTGCCACTACGGCTAATTAGCCCCACTGCCCCAGGAGTGTAAAACTCGCCTGGATGAATACCTAGCAGCAGTTGACCAGGGACAATAATGCCTGGACTATTAGGACCAACGACCAGTGTTTCGGTTGCTTCTGCCTTTCGCAAGAGCGTCACTATATCAAGCGGGGGGATGCCTTCGGTGATCAGCACAATTTGCCGAATACCCGCCGCGATCGCTTCAAGTGCCGCATCTAATGCTGCATAGGGCGGTACAAAAATAACAGTCGAATCAACCATACCAACCGCAAAGAGCGCCTGCTCGACCATATCGAATACAGGAATGCCATGTAGCGTTTTGCCACCATGCCCTGGGCTGATGCCAGCCATAATCTTAGTGCCATATGCCTGCATCAATGGTGCATAGGTTGAACCTAACGGTTCCATGATGCCCTGTATCAGGACTTTGCTGTCTGGCGTAAAGTTCATAACGACTGAAAGAAGAGGAGCGTAAGGCAAGAAGCCTCATAGTACCCAGGATGCCAGAGAAAAGCGAATGTGATTGCTATTCAAATCACAGTACGCGACTTTAGCGATCGCGTAATCACCCAGATGGATCAAGATCTAGATCAAGATCTCGGCAACGACGCCAGTGAGCAATTAGCTTTGAGCGTTCAGCCGTCAACTTTTTGCAGGAGTTCAATTCCTTTCGCTACAGCTTTAAGAGACAGGCAAGAAAAACTCTTGACTGCTGACCGCTGACCGCTAAAACTGCCTTTTTTTACAGCCTCTTACGATCGCTAAAAATTCCGTGCGGTGGCTTTGGCGACGGTCACTGCCTGAGTCACAGCGTCACTGAGGCTGTCAATCAAGGAGATTTGTACCGTTTCTAGCCGGGTTTGTGCCTGGTCACGATCGCGACCCACTAAACGGACAACCAGTTGAGGAAAGCGGTTCGCGTGGGCAATCAAGGCGTCTGGGCTCATCTCACTCAAGCTGCGCGGTTTACGCACTCGATTGATGAGATAGGTTGCAATCACGGCTGCAATTTCGTCACAGGGAACCAGGCTACTAACAAGGTTGATTAACAGTACCCGTACCTGCTTGGTCTGAATCATTTGCTCTAGCCCTTGCTCTAGTCGATCGCGCAAGATGGTCGGCGAGGCATCCCACTGCGTTTCGCCACCAATGTTAAGAAAAGCGGCTGGTTTGCCGCCTGCTTGAGCGATCGCATCCATTGTTGCCATCGTCAGACCCGCACCGTTGCATAAAATGCCAATCTGACCGTCTGGCTCCATCATGATAGGAGCCGTATTGAGCTGTTTCAGTTGACTGCTATCAGTCTGACCACGGTTGGGCTGAGCAATGAGGGTTGCCAGTGCCGGATGACGCCCCAGCGCATCATCATTGACTGTGACTTTACCATCCAGCGCCATCACTTCACCACTCGCAGTAACGCCAAGCGGATTGATTTCTACCAGGTCTAAATCTTTTTGGATAAAGAGCCGATACATCTTTTCAAGCATGGCGCTGAC
>JBBSHC010000786.1:0-2193 GCA_038253425.1 Leptolyngbyales cyanobacterium
CAGCATTCACATTAATGTGGGCATTAGTGATCCTGAACTACTCATGCGGGCATGTCGTCTGATTCGGGTTGAAGCACCGCTCTACTTGGCTCTTAGCGCTTCCTCTCCCTTTTTGGGAGGCGAAGTAACTGGCTATCATTCCACCCGTTGGGGCATGTTTCCCAAAACGCCGACTCACGTTCCCCTCTTTGAAAGTCACGCTCACTTTGTACAGTGGACTGAGCAACAGTTGCTCAACGGCACTATGCAGAACGTGCGCCATCTATGGTCATCTGTTCGTCCCAATGGCGATCGTCGCCCCTACAACCTCAACCGTCTGGAACTGAGAATTTGTGATCTCGTCATTGATCCAGTAGCATTGCTGGCGATTACAGCGTTACTGGAAGCACGGCTAATTCAGCTTGCTAACGATTCTACGCTTGACCCCTTACAGCTTAGTCAGTTGCCATCAGCTAAACGATCGCAGGCTTTAGAAGCCATGACCGATGCGAATGAAACCGCTGCTGCTCGTAAGAGTCTGGATGCCGAACTGTGCCACTGGAAGGATGGCACTACCATTCTCGCAAGGACATGGATTGAGCAGCTTTACGAGGAAGTGTGGCCGATCGCCAAGCAACAAGGCTTTAGTTGCTTCCTTTTGCCCCTGAAGAAAATTTTGCGCGAAGGAAACGAAGCACAACGCTGGCTCAAGCTTTATGAACAGGGGCAAGCCGTACAACCAATCATGCAACAGGCGATTCAAGCAGCGGCGGCTTATGAGCTTGCCCTTCAAGATGATCTTTGCCAACCGCATGTGGCTTAGTTGACCGATACCTCGCAGTCAGTGTTTTCTCATCACTTTAAATAGATTGCCGCTCAATGTTAATGATCTTGGTAGTTTCCTTGAGCGCGATCGCGTCGAGATCGGCTGTTTCCTGCCTCGATCGCCACTATCATTGGCTGCCCAACGACACCGATCCTTCATTTTTTTGCTCACAAACCCTACAAAAGCTGAAAAACCACCTCAACCTCTGGTCCTTAAGTTGTGAAAGCCTGACTTTTAAGCAGAGATCATCCTTTAGGACGACGCCAGCACCTGATAAAAACCGTGGCTTGTTTCCGCACCTGCTCCAGACATTAAAAAAAGCTATCATTCGCCACGCCTTTTAGATCGGTAATTACGGAAGCGATTTATTCCCCATCAATGTCACGCTCTATGCTCAGGGTTGTTTTAGTTCATCCTCAGATTCCGCCAAACACAGGCAACATCGCCCGTACATGTGCTGCCACTGACACGGAATTGCACCTAGTCGGACCGTTAGGCTTTGAGATTAGCGATCGCTACCTCAAACGAGCGGGTTTAGACTATTGGCCCCACGTTAACTTGCGCTATCACCCATCCATCGAAGCGTTTCAAGCGGTTCAGCAGCCCCAAGGGGGACGATGTATTGGTTTCAGCACTGCGGGAAGCTGTAGTTATATTAAGTTCACCTTTCAGACCTCCGATTGGCTCCTGTTCGGCAGCGAAACAACCGGATTACCTGCCAGCTTGCTTTCTGACTGCGCCGCGACCCTTCACATTCCCATGCTGAATACCCATGTCCGCAGTCTCAACCTTTCTGTTAGCGCCGCTGTTGGTCTCTTTGAAGCGCGGCGACAGCTTGGCTACCTTGATAGCCCGTCGCCATAACGCTTACCAGATTGACTTTTTATTAACTGATTTTGAACGACGAGAAGTTCAACGTCGCCCCACGTCGATCGCGAGTGCGATGGCTAAAGCAACAGTAGTTGCCTGTTAGAGAGGCGAGTCTTTGCAGTACATCTAAGTCACAACCAATCAAACTTATCCTTTGTCCAGTGACGTTTCGGCTGATCTAAGCAAGCAGAAATGCTTGCCATTTACTTGTCATTAACCTTGCCCCTTAAATAACACACCAAAACTACATCTCTATATGAGCATCTAAGAATAATCTCGTGTGTGAGTTAAATCAGATCCATTGCTTCATGCTGTAGCAGCGATCGACTGTAAGGCAAAAAAGTTGAAAAATACTTCATTTGTGAAATAAGAAATTCCTATAACTAGTTGCCAAAGCTTTAGCGATCGCTTGCTTTTTTCAACTGAGCTTCTGCGTCGTCACGATGCCGTGGCTGAAGTGGATTGCCAAAGTTTTTGCGGTGCTTTGCTCTGCCGGCTCGATTTGAGCAGTAGTTTTC
>JBBSHC010000787.1:0-2183 GCA_038253425.1 Leptolyngbyales cyanobacterium
CACCGGGCTTGTAGCCAGCGTGCTCGATCGCTGCCAAAATGACTTCGATCGCTTCTTCGTTCGACTTCAGGTTTGGCGCGAAGCCACCTTCATCGCCCACACCCGTACTCAAGCCTTTTTTGTTCAGAATGTACTTGAGCGCATGGAAAGTTTCCATCCCCATCCGAATCGACTCGGTAAACGAGGGTGCGTTGTGCGGTGCAATCATGAACTCTTGAAAATCAACCGTGTTGTCAGCATGACCGCCACCATTGATCACGTTCATGCAGGGTACGGGCAGTAGTGACGCATTCGTACCGCCTAAGTAACGGTAGAGAGGCAATTGCTGGTAGGTCGCAGCGGCTCTAGCCACCGCTAATGAAATCGCTAGAATCGCGTTGGCACCCATTGCTGCTTTGTTGGGTGTGCCGTCTAGCTCAATCATGGCAAAATCGATCGCCCGCTGATCGGTTACATTCATGCCTAGTAATGCAGGTGCCAGCTTCTTGTTGGCATTTTCAACCGCCTTCAGAACGCCTTTGCCACCGTAGCGTTTAGAGTCGCCATCGCGCAGTTCCACCGCTTCTTTTTCGCCCGTTGATGCCCCGGATGGCACGATCGCAGCCCCTTCATTGCCATCTTCTAAGACCACTCGCGCTTCGACCGTAGGATTGCCGCGTGAGTCCAACACTTCACTCGCGATGATCTCCTTAATGTACATGCCACATCCTCCCTTCGAGTTGGTTTAGAACAGTGAGACAGCGATCGTCTGCTGCTGCGCTTTGCCTAGCCATCCTACAGTACGATGCCTCTTCAGAGGAGTACCACAGGCAACAGATAAGCTGGAAACGATTCTACGGAAACAATTTGACTGGTACGCAAGTTATGTTGGCAGTGTGCACCAATGTAAAAAAATTGGGGAATGATAAATAGACTCGTTGTTTTGTGTCGATTATTGCTAAAGCCTAAAGTTACTTCAGGTTAAGGTGAGGGGCTAAAGTGCGATCAGCAAACAACGCCATACAGCCGCGTTTGTTTCTTAGCAAGGGGTTACAGCAAGGCTGAATTTTCAAGTGGTGCCTGAGCTTAGTTTGGTTCAACGTGCTTCTACCGTTGCTCATGGAAAGATGACCAGACCGATAGCAGCCATCTTCGGACTGCTCACGGGCGATCGTTTTTGTCATCAGGTCTTACAAATTGTACTGAGGTCTTACTTTCCAGCTAAGTAGCTGAGGTTACTTGCTCTTCTTGTTTGTACACTGAAGTATTGATGTGAAGAGCAGCCGTGATCGCAAGTGGAGTGATTGCTGAATTCAAACTTAATAGTCGCTAATGCCAACGCCTTTGCACAAGACTGCATCTCATGTCACCGTTCCTTGCCCAGTGGAGCGAGTGCAACCCCCTTTTGAGTCTGAGCAGTCAGCGGCAGAGGCGCAGCTTTTGCAGTCAATTATGCTGGCGATCGCAGGGGCACAGCGCTTTGAGGTCGCCCTTGAGACAGTGCTTCAGTACGTCTGCCAGAATATGGGCTGGGTCTTTGCCGAGGCATGGGTGCCTAATGCTGACAACACTTTGCTTGAATGCAGTTCTGCTTGGTATGGCAGCAGAAGCAGCCTACGGGATTTTAGAGTCGCCAGTGAGCATTTTACCTTCGCTTCAGGGGTAGGGCTACCGGGTCGGGTCTGGCTCAGCAAGGAACCTGAATGGATACCAGACGTTGCCCAGTCCTCCGAGCAGGAGTTTCTACGCGTTCAGTTTGCTCAAACCATGGGGCTGAAAGCGGCTCTGGCAGTTCCCGTGCTGAGCAACAGCGAGGTGCTTGCAGTCGTCGTCTTTTTCTTGACAGAATCGTCTCCCTTAGATGAGCAGTCCGTGCAGGTAATTTCTGGTGTGGCAGCTCAACTCGGCAGTGTCATTCAGGGTGAACAGACCGAAGCTACACCAGGTCAGGGCCAGCGGCGGTTATCGTCCCTCATCGACGCTTTGCCAGGGATTGTGTTTGTTGGAGGTAATGACCCTGAGTGGTCAATGAAATACCTGAGCGAAGGCTGCTTGAAGCTCACGGGTTACCGCAGCGAGGAACTGGCTGGTCTGCAACGTAGCCTCTCCTACAACGCCATTTGCCATCAAGATGATTTACCGCTGCTGCTACAAAGTATCGATCGCGCGATCGTGCATAAAGAACCGTATGTAGTCGAGTACCG
>JBBSHC010000788.1:0-2180 GCA_038253425.1 Leptolyngbyales cyanobacterium
AAATAGCGATCGTGCGAAACGACAATGACACAGCCGTTAAAGTCTTCCAGATAATCTTCAAGAACTGCCAGCGTTTGCACATCCAGATCGTTGGTGGGTTCATCCAAAATCAGGAGATTAGGGGCGCTCATGAGGACACGCAGCAGAAAGAGACGACGCTTTTCACCACCCGACAACTTATTGATGGGCGCATACTGCTGATTGCCAGGAAACAAAAAGCGTTCCAGCATTTGAGACGCTGTAATGATGGTGCCATCGGCAGTTTTGACCAGTTCTGCCACCTCTTTGAGGTAGTCGATGACGCGCTGATCGGGGTTAAGGGCGAGGTCATCGGAGTGCTGGTCGAAGTAGCCGCTGTGAATTGTCGTCCCCCGTTCGACGGTGCCAGAGTCCGGTTGGATGCGTCCGGTGATGATATCCATGAGTGTGGATTTGCCGACGCCGTTGCCACCAATGATCCCCACCCGGTCTTCAGGGCTAAATTCATAGGTGAAGTTTTTGATGAGGGTGCGATCGCTATAGCCTTTCGAGACGTTTGTCAGATCGATCACCTTTTTACCAATCCGGCGTCCAGCCGTGGAAATATCGACTTTACCGTGACCCTGCTTAAACTCGGTTGCCTGCATTTCACGAATGCGATCGATCCGCGCTTTCTGCTTTGTACTCCGAGCTTTGGGTCCGCGTTTGAGCCATTCCAGTTCGCGGCGCAAGACTCCTTGATGCTTGCGTTCAGTGCTGGTGGCAGATTCTTCTGCCAGAGCTTTTTTCTCCAGATAGTAGGAGTAGTTGCCGCTGTAGGTGTAAAGGTCGCCGCGATCGATTTCGAGAATGCGATTGGTCACGCGATCAAGAAAGTAGCGATCGTGGGTAATCAGCAGCAACGCGCCCCGAAAGCGGTTGAGGTAGCTTTGCAGCCACTCCACGGAGAGTGCATCCAAATGGTTGGTTGGCTCATCCATCAGCAGCACGTCAGGTTCTGCCAAAAGTGCCGCTGCCAGTGCGATGCGCTTGCGGTAGCCGCCCGAAAGATTGCCGATCGTCGCGTTAAAATCATCAATGCCCAGGCGGGTCAGAATAATTTTGGCATTGGTTTCTAGATCCCAGGCTCCGGTTGCCTCCAAACGATGGGAAAGGCTAGAAAGCTTCGCCATCAGTTGGTCGTGGTTGCCCTGCCCGTGCGCCAGTTTATCTGAAAGTGCTTCGTATTCTCGCACCAGCGCCATTTGGTCGCCCGTGTCCGCAAAAACCTGCTCCAGCACCGTGCGGTTGTCGTCTAGCTCTGGCTGCTGGGGTAGGTAAACAATACGAACCCCTGCATTGACCATAATCTCGCCACTGTCGATCGATTCTAGACCTGCGATCATTTTGAGCAGCGTTGATTTGCCAGAGCCATTCGTACCAATCAGCCCTACTTTGTCGCCATCGTCCAGGCTAAAGCTGGCATCACGCAAGATTTCTTTGATCCCAAAGTCTTTGTGGAGCGATCGCAGCGTAAAAATACTCATCGGATGGTTCTGGCGTTTGAATTAAAGAATAACGGCTGCAAAACTCTTTCAGCCCCGTTCTACGGTAACACTCACAAGAAGGGAGACGTACTCACAGCGATGTTCAAATGTCTAAGCCACAGTCCGAGCAATCAAAGGCTAAACGCTAAACGCTGAATGCTCACCCAAAGCCGTGTCGCACTCAACTGCAAACTGCTGCAAGGCGTATGAGAGCACGTTTTAGCAGTGACCGTACTCACTGTGGAGAGTGATCCGAACGTCATCGTAACCGAAACGTAGGCTAGACCAGAGGTAGATAACTTTATGCAAACGACTGTCTACCCTAAACGTGAGGCTGACGCTGCGTGCCAGAGCAGCAATCATCATCCCAAAGGAAACAAACTATGAATGCGTGGCGCGATCGCCTTAATCAATTTAGCGGCAAGACTCGCTTTGTCGTCTGTCGGCTGTTTGTGCATCTCGCTGGCGAAGAGGTTGCCATGCTGCTGGGGGTGCTTAACAGTGCTGGGCGCAAGGCAGTGGACTCAGAGGGTGACATGAACGTGCTTGGAGAAAGCTTAGTTGAAATTTGTCAAAGTCTGCTTCAGTACGATACCTACTGGCAAGCTGCGGCTAACGAAGGCGATGTTTTTTGGGATGAAGGGGAGGCAGGCGACTTTGTAACTGAACTTTTTA
>JBBSHC010000789.1:0-2174 GCA_038253425.1 Leptolyngbyales cyanobacterium
CAACGCCGCCTTACAACCCCTCCGATCAACCGGAAGTACAGGTACGAAGTCAGGTCAGCATTACCCATGCCATTAAGCTTTAGCCGTTCCCTCTGGTGGCTGTTGGCAGTGCAAAGCCAAGCGCACCGTCTGGTTTAATGTATGGCTTTAATTGTTCGTAGCTCAGAAAGTATTTACCGGATGGTGCCAGTGCCTGGATCACATGGGGAAAGTCAAAGTTGTAAAGAAAGGTGATTCCCTTATCGCTGACCGCGAAACTATCTAAATTTTTGATCTGAAACCGCTTACCTTGAAGCTGATCCCGAAGATCGGCACCTTCTTTGTCACCGTTTGCGATCACTTGTTTGACATCAGCTTGCATTGCCTGGTTGACGAGTCCCGCGATCGTGCCTAGCGCTTTCGGTTGAAACACCTCTGCCGCTTTCAGCACCTTACCCGTTTTTAGGTCGATGCTCCGGTGTTTAGCCGTCGAACTGGGATATGCGCCCACCCCGCTCATCGTGAATGTGATATCCAACAGGGAGTTTTGGTTGTAATTGACAACATAATCAATTTCACTCAGCCACCATGTTGCTTTAAATTCCTTTCGTAGTTCGTCTAATGACTGTCCCCAGATGCTTTTAAGGCTGACGGTTGCTTGCACGCGACGCAAAACCACTGGATTCGTTAGCCCCGCAATCTGGGGATATTTAATCGTTGCCTGCTTGTAATCTGGGTAAGCTTGACCACTGCGACCACGGGTAAGCACTGCTGTTTTGGCAGTAACCTGGACGCGATCGCGCTGGGCTGTTGTTGAAGCCGTTGGGTTGGCGGCTGCTCGATCGTTCTGTAACGACGGTGCTTCTAACTTGAGATCGGACAGGTTGACGGCAGACGGCGCGATCGGAGTACTTGACGCAAGCGGAGGGTCGCTTAACTGGCATCCTGTCAGGAGTAGCAGCAAAAAGATTGGCACATTCATAGCATTTCTCATAGAACAGAAACGGGTATGCATTGATCTACGTGTCGAAGCGACAATGACTAGAGTTCCCGCTCAACTTACCATTGCTTTAAACCAACGTCGGTTTTTCTTGCCCCGCGTCTATTCCTGTTTGCCGTCGTGCTAACAGTGCCACAAACGCCCGTCCCCGTCCCCGTTCGGCGATTTCTAGCGCTGCATCGGTCTTCTTCTGAGCCACCAAAACCCGCTGTAGCAGACGATAAGTCCGGGCTTGCTGGTCAAAAATCGAGATCTGATTGCGATCGTTCGCTCCCAAAGTTGCCCTCATATGCCACGCCAAGATTCGCCAGAATTGTGCCTTCACCGGGTTTGTCGTTTAGCTGACGCGTCAGCGCTAAGGCTTGCTGGTGAGTATCGATCGCTGCCGTCGGTTGCCCGGTGCGATATTGCTGGGTGCCCTGCTCTAGCAGTTGGTCAGCCTGAGACGAGCGAGATGCTGCCTGTGAAAGGAGCAAAGGAGGTGCAGCAGACACGGCAACTTTGACTGATAGCCAGACCATCTGGCAAAGTGCCGTTACAGTGAGAGTCAAAATGACTCGGTGAATCTGCATAGCCTTAACCTCAATTTTACCTGTCACATTACTTAAAAAAACAGTTTAAACGCCAGCCACAAGGACGTTGGAGCAGCTAAAAAGATAGACAGCCTACTGAGCGACCACACCTGCCTTAATGCCACACTGACCGATCAAGCTCATCATAAGCGCCACCGATCGCACGAACCGTAGTCAATCTTCATGAAGGAGTTGTGAACCTGCGATCGCTCTTGCATTCAGCAGGGAATGCTTAACGTGAGAAGCCCTCTCAGCCCTCAGTAAACTTTCCTCATGAGCACACAGTCGAAGAAAATCGTTATTCGCCCTGGCAAACAACCATTAGCAGAAGCACTGCAAGAATTTTGGGAGTATCGAGATCTGCTCTGGATGCTCGTTGTACGTCAAGTCAGCGTCCGCTACAAACAAACCGCTCTCGGCGTTGTCTGGGTTTTGCTGCAACCGCTAGTAGCCATGGCAATTTTCACCGCTATCTTTGGTTATTTTGCCAAACTTGCCACAAACGGACTGCCGTATCCCATTTTTGTTTACTCGGCTCTAGTGCTGTGGACGCTCTTTGCAGAAGGTTTATCGCGGGCGGGCACCAGCCTGATTGCAGACGAAAAGCTCATTACAAAGGTTTA
>JBBSHC010000790.1:0-2164 GCA_038253425.1 Leptolyngbyales cyanobacterium
AAAACTTCAGTAATTTATGCTTCCTTGCTTCATTCTTCACAGTTTCTATACCCAAAAAGAATGAATAGCTGAGATTCTATAAGAAACCATTTGTACGAAGGCTATGACGACTCTGTTGATTGGAGCTTCTTTCTTGCTGGGATTCTTTGCAGCCGTGGCGTGTGTAGTGGCGCTGTTTCAGGTCTACTTTGCTCCCACTGAACAGCACTAAAACCCCAAAGCACTGAACATTACAGACTGATCGCTACAGACAGTACGAACTCTTTATTACGCCTGGAAGCGGCTTGAGCGATCGCTTCTCGTTTGTGCCATTAGCGTGGGTTTACCCATCCAGAGCCAGCCTTACCGCTCCTGTCCTGCCCGCAGATCAGCCATGAGCAGGTTGATACGTTCTGCTACATCTGCCCGCCCTTCAGGATCTGCTTCCCGTAAAAACACCTCCAAAATGAACCAGCGGCACAAATCAGGGTTGATTTTCACCAAATCCAGCATGACTCCATTAAGCACCTCTGTCACCAAGTAGTCAGGTAGCCGCTGTAATTCATCACGAATTGATAGGGCACTTTCAAGCTCCTGGCTCTGATGTGCGCTCACAACAGCATTGACCACTGCTCCAATCAACGTCTCTAAATTCAGTTCAGCGTTACTCATGCTGACGATCGCTTCATTTACAAGGTTTATCATTCTTTGAATAGCAAGGGCATGAAGCGATGTTGCGATCGGGCACCATGCTTGTTCCCGCTAGAGCGCTTTAGCACTCGCTCTGTAATCTTAGTCTCTCTGGCATCATCATATTGCAGCATCACCGCTGGAGCAGAAAAGTGCCTGTATTACTTTTGCAAGCCACCAATTTTTAGTTGATTTGTCATCTATCTAAAGACAGACAGCCGAAGACGCTAGATTTGTTGATAATAAATAGTGAGCGACTGGGCATTTCAAGCCGCTTGTTCGTGCGATCGCCCTCAGTTTGCTCTCTTTTTTAAAAGCATTTGCAGATTTTTTTAGCTTGTCACCCAGAACTTGCTGCTGTCTTTGATAGAGCGCTGATTTTTGAGCAGGATGTGCATCTCAAACGTTTAAGTGACGGAAGCAAACGTGCTTTCAACCAGCAGTCGTAAACAGATATATTCCAGCCTTGCGCTGTTAAGCACAGCCACACTCCTTGAAGGATCAAGCCATGCCAGTCGTACCAGCCGCCAGCGATACCGATACTATTGATCCAAAGCAGCTTCTGAGAGTGTTAGCAGAAGTGAAGAAGGGTAACTTTTCAGCGCGAATGTCGATCGACCAAACGGGTATCGCCGGAAAAATTGCCGATACGTTGAACGACATCATTGAGATGAACGAGCGGCTGGCTAGCGAACTAGAGCACATTAGTACAGTTGTTGGTAAAGAAGGAAAAATCAACGAGCGGGCGTCTCTGGGCAATGCTAAAGGTTCCTGGAGAGACGGTGTTGATTCGGTCAATGCTCTCATTACCGATCTGGTACAGCCCACAGCCGAAACAGCACGCGTGATTCGAGCGGTGGCAAACGGGGATCTATCACAAACGATCGCCACCGAAATTGAAGGCAGACCGTTGCAGGGGGAGTTTCTACAAACGGCGCGCATTGTCAACACGATGGTGGATCAGCTCAACTCCTTTGCCTCTGAGGTAACACGGGTGGCGCGGGAAGTAGGGACGGAAGGCAAACTAGGTGTGCAAGCAGAAGTCAAAGGCGTGGCTGGCACCTGGAAAGACCTGACCGATAGCGTAAACTCCATGGCAGGCAACCTAACCGCACAGGTACGGAACATTGCTGAAGTGACGACGGCGGTAGCCAATGGCGACCTGTCCAAGAAAATCACGGTAGACGTAAAAGGCGAAATCCTGGAGCTAAAAGACACCATCAACGTCATGGTGGATCAGCTTAACTCCTTCGCCTCTGAGGTGACGCGGGTAGCCCGTGAAGTAGGCACTGAAGGTAAGCTGGGTGTGCAGGCAGAAGTGCGAGGCGTAGCGGGTACCTGGAAAGACCTGACCGACAGCGTGAACTTGATGGCAGGCAACCTGACGGCACAGGTACGAAACATTGCCGAAGTAACGACGGCGGTAGCTAACGGGGACTTGTCCAAGAAAATTACGGTAGATGTAAAGGGCGAAATTCTGGAGCTAAAGAACACC
>JBBSHC010000791.1:0-2163 GCA_038253425.1 Leptolyngbyales cyanobacterium
AAACCCGCTCCTGACCGCTTCGAGTGGCTAGTCCCACTGATGCCAGACCTCCCGCAAGCGCGGCGGGGGAAAGCTGCTGCCAAAGCTAGAACTCCCTTCCTGCCAACTGTCCCGGCTTAAATCGGTAGCCGCAAAGCTTATGCGTTGTCTTGCTAAAATTCCGGGGTTCAATAAGTAGTCGTACAAAAACTCACGCTAAGGCTGAAACACATACTGAACAAGCTTTTCCAAAGACAGTTCTCAGCCTCGCTGAGGCGTACCAAGGAGTTTTAAGTGAGACTGAGGCGAACAGAAAGGCAGGAAGGTGCCAAATGACCAAAAAGTTTTATCTAGACTGCGTTTCGGCAAAGTAATGATCCATTTTTCTTGAACCTGCACTCTTGCTCAAGTAGCAGAAGTTCTGCGGCAGCATGAGGGTTCTAGAGGTTCCTTTCAACGAAGGAATCGACCTTTGAGTCCTGTGACAGTGGGACCATTGAGTCTAAAATCGGTCCAATAGTCAAAAGAAGGGCAAGTGAAAGCTGTCTTGCTTTTCTTTCGAGCCTAGTCCGGCTCAAACTCCTTAGCGTGAGTTTTTGTACGACTACTCATTGAACCCCAAGCCTTTAAGGTTGGAGGGCTAGAGCCTGTTTAGTTTCGCTAAGCTCCACCTGACTTGCAAAAGTCGATGTTATTTATTCTCATCCCTCAAGCAGTCCACAGAGTCTATGAATCAGTGGTAGAAGCGTTGCCCCTGCTTCAGACTTTGTGATAAACCCATCTGCGCCTGCCAGCCGAGCCGCTGTTGAGTACTCTGCATTGTTGTACAGCGTCAGCAGAATAATCTTGGGTGGAGCAGACTGGCGTTTGAGGTGTCGCGTGGCTTCCAAGCCATTCATCTCCGGCATTGCCAGATCCATCACAATCAAATCAGGATTTAATTGTTGTACTTGAGCGATCGCCGCCTCACCTGAATCTGCCTGTCCAATCACCTGAATCTGCCTATCTGTAATCAGAAGTTGTGTGATTGAATGTAGCACTACGGGGCTGTCATCGACCAAAAAGGCGCGGATAACGCTCACCTGACAATGGGAAGAAAGTACGGGATCTGAAAGCACAAAGACTGTTCCTCAATGTAAACTCAATCAACCATCAGGATGAAATGCCCTCGTCAGGAGAATTCGTCTATTTTATTCAATCTGCGAAACGACATTAGCCGTAGCAACAGACTCAGTAGGACTTTAAGCTACAATGCCAATTCTTTGAACGTTCCCTCTAAATTAACTTGAATGCTTCACACACTCTATCGGGGAAACCCTGAAATGACCTTCAAGAGCGTACTGCTGTCAGGTGCGGATTAGATTTTCACCAGTGTAAATTTGCTATCGCCTGGTTAAAGGTTGAGTCTGATCTCAACTTGCTTTAGCGATACATACCATCAAATTCAGTGACAAAGGGATCAGTCCCCTTGCTCAGCAGAGGCTCTTGTGGCGCAGGTAATCACTGTTAGCTATGGAAGGGGGACGGGAGATCGCAGCGTTCCTACATCAAAGACACCCGTTTTACCTGCGGGAATTTCAAACGGGATCACCGCTTTGGGGTTGGCATACAGCTTTAACTCGTAGCGACCCGGCTTCAAGCCAGAGAGCGCAAAGCGACCCACACGATTGGTAAACAGATTCACAGGTTGCCAGGACGCATCGGAGAGCGATCGTACCGTACCAGCTTGTAGCGCGATCGGTTGACCATCTGGATTCAGCAACGTGCCGCGCACAAAGATGGTTGCCTCAGTGCCCACCTGAAGCAACGTGCCACTCTTGTAAGTCGGCAGCAGCGCATAACGATCGCGTCCCAGATCGTAGCCCAACGGTAAATCAGGGGCATCCAGTTGGAGGGTTGAGACGCGATAGGGTTGCAGATTGGTCACCACTGCCGGACCCAGTGCATCGGCACGAGCGATATAGTCGCCTGAACCTGGCGTAATGCCAACGGTGCGACCGTGTAAGGCAACATTCCGAGTGACGATCGCAAAACTACCCGTCACCGGACGAGACCAGCCAAAGCGTCCACCAGCAAACACTAGCGCTGTGCCGAACGTTAGTCGAGTGGTATTTGAGTTCCCACCGTCTTGATTGCGATCAAACAACGCATCCTGTAATAATTCCACCTTGGCACGATACCCCG
>JBBSHC010000792.1:0-2159 GCA_038253425.1 Leptolyngbyales cyanobacterium
GGCGGCGTCATGACAAATTTAGCGGCTTCAAAGTCAGGGCGATCGTACTCCTCAATGCTGAGAAAGAGATAGTGGGGGCAAGTTTCAGCGAAGGCAGAAATGCCGCGATCGCGTGCTTCTACAACTGCTGACAGCGCTTCTTGAGAGGATAAATGCACGATATAGACGGGCACCTCTGCCAACTCTGCAATGCGGATGGCGCGGTGGGTGGCTTCCCCTTCCATGATGCGCGGACGGGTCAACGCGTGATACTTAGGCGAGGTCTGTCCCCTGGCTAACGCATCCTGAATCAGCGCCTCAATCACCAAGCCGTTTTCAGCGTGAAGGTTCACCATGCCGCCATGTTCACCCACCGATCGCATGGCTCGAAAGATGGCAGCATCATCCATCATCAAAATGCCGGGATACGCCATAAACATCTTGAAACTGGACACTCCTTCATGGTTGACCAGATCGGGGAGTTCTGCGAGCCAGCCCGGTGCCGCGTCCGTCAGGATGAGATGGAAGCCGTAGTCGATCGATGCTTGAGGCGTTGCAACGGCTAACCGTTGGTCGAAGGTGTGCTTGGGGCTTTGTCCCTGAGCTTGCAAAGCAAAATCAATGATGGTTGTGGTGCCACCAAAGGCGGCTGATTTCGTGCCTGTTGCAAATGTATCGCAGGTTTCGGCAGCACCCAGGCGAAACTCCATGTGGGTATGCACATCAACGCCTCCCGGCAGCACCAGTAACCCAGTGGCATCATGCTTCACGGCAGATGGTGCAGTGATCGATCGCCCGATCGTCTCGATCTTGCCGTTCTCAATCAAAATATCGGCAACATAGTCATCCACCGCTGTAACGATGCGTCCACCTGTGATCAACACTGCCATTTGCACCTTGCCTCATTCATTGGTTTTTATGGGATGGTTTTTATGGGTGAAGGGGTGCGTCGGCAAACTGGTCTGTATGTATTGCCGTTACGACCTGCGAGCAATCACCGCGATCGGTCCGCCGCCAGGTGGTCCCTGATGCTCACTGCCGCCAGACACGTACAGCATGGGATCTTGCAGCACGGATGCAATGACGGCTCCAACCACCGCTCTAGCCATCCGGGTGTGGCTAATATCAGAGTCATCCAGCATGGTACTGCGTTGTCCCAAAATTAAACCAGCGGGATCGGCTTCTGCTTTGGCAAACACGTTGACGACCTGTGCGGATGACTGCCCCGTTTGGGCGATCGCGGCATGAATGGCTGCTACATCAAGCGCATGTTGCATCACGCTATGCCCAATCACAAAGGCACTGGCAGCATGAGGCGCATTACCCAGCACCATGATTTCACAGTTTTTTAGCTCTGATCCAGCCGATGTCGATGCCACGCTAGAGTAAAGCGCCATGTTGCTGCCAAGATCGATCGCCGCAAGCTGCTCCAGTTTTAATTCTCCTAGCGCCACCGCAACGCCCAGGGCAGAGGCTCCCCGTGAAAGTGCCATTGACTGATAGCTGTTTGGTTGCGTATTTGAGGCGCGATCGTGCGCTGTGATCAGCGGACACTTAATTTGAACGAAATGGACATCTTGCGGTAACAGACCTGCTTCAGCGATCGCGGCTTGGACTCCTGCTGCCACCGTCTCGACCATCTGCAACGTACCAATCTCAGCAGGCAAAAACGCACGTGTATGGTGAATGCCCAGTGTTAACCCCCACTGGCGTGGTGTCTCTGGTGTAACAGCTTCACGAGTAAAAACAGTCAAATGAGGACTCAGCACCCCTTCGGTGCCGCCCGACATCACAAAGACAATTTTCTCAACCTGTTCCGGTGCTACCAGTGTCTTCAAATACGCTTTGAGCGTTTGCACTGCGTACCCTCTGGTGAAGTCGTTCACACAGCCATTGCCCTCCGTTTTACCCACGATCGCCACAATATGGGCGGGATCGAGCTGCTGATTTTGGATCAGTGTTTGCAGCGCTGCTACATCGTCAGGGCTACGTTGCGGCAGTTTAAAGACAGCTACTTTCATGGTGGAGACGCGGCTTAGAAGGGGATAAAGGATAAAAGATAAGGGATAAAACCTGGAAACAATCGGTGCTAACAGAAAATATTTTCACCCTTCAGCCTTTGACCTTTACTTTTAGCCTTCAGCCTACTGCTTCGCAGAAGCAAGCTACAGCCTTTAGCC
>JBBSHC010000793.1:0-2150 GCA_038253425.1 Leptolyngbyales cyanobacterium
GAACCTCCTTTAATCAATTGCCTGACCGCACGAGAAAGGGTAGATCATTTAGTAGCTCAGTGATAGCAGCAGTTAATCAGGCGTTGCACTATCAGTGCCTTCACTGGCTGTTTGCTCGTCTTCGATCGCTTCTTGTAAAAAGAGTCGGGCAAGACGATCGTACATGCCTGCGCCAATGTACTGCGGGTATTTGTGCGATCGGCTGTAAACCCATATAAGGTCATCAAACAGAAAAATGCGAATGTCTTCTGTCAAGCTTTTGCATTGAGGTATGAGAGCTTTGGCAGTGTTGAGGGCATCAGTCCAGCGATCGAAGGTCTGAGAAAATCTTGGCGTGACAACTTTGAACATAAAGAATTTTGCGTTTCTACCCAACGTGCAAACTACAATTTTAAAGAGCCAAGGAGGAATGGACATGCCAACGATTGCAGTGGTGGATTACGACATGGGAAATCTGCACTCTGCCTGCAAAGGGTTAGAGAATGCAGGGGCTACTCCTAAGATTACCGATTCTCCCATTGATCTGGAACAGGCGGATGCGATCGTGCTGCCCGGTGTGGGAGCCTTTGATCCGGCAGTGCAGCAGTTGCGATCGCGCCATCTAGAGGCACCAATTAAACGAGCGATCGCCAGCGGCAAACCGTTTTTGGGCATTTGTTTGGGGTTACAGATTTTATTTGAGTCCAGCGAAGAGGGCAAGGAAGCTGGTTTAGGCATTGTGGCAGGGCACGTAAAGCGCTTTCACCATGAACCGGGCATTACCATTCCGCACATGGGTTGGAACCAGTTAGAACTGACTCAACCGCGTTCTCCGCTCTGGCAAAACCTTCCAGCCGATCCGTGGCTCTATTTTGTGCATTCCTATTATGTTGCTCCAACTGATCCCAGCGTTCAAGCTGCAACGATTACACATGGCAGTCAAACGGTGACAGCAGCGATCGCTCAAGACAATTTGATGGCAGTCCAGTTTCACCCTGAGAAGTCCTCTACAGCGGGACTACAAATTTTGGCGAATTTCGTTCAACTGGTGCATATGAAACAGCCGATCGCCATTGCTTCATGAGTCTTAGAATTTACGGCAATCGGCAACTCAAAACACTGCCAGGACAAGAGACACGTCCCACGCCAGCGTTAGTACGGGAAGCGTTGTTCAACATTTGGCAGGGCACGATCGCGGATTGTCGTTGGCTGGATCTCTGTGCGGGTAGTGGTGCAATGGGTGCAGAAGCACTTTGTCGCGGAGCAAAATTTGCTGTAGGGATTGAGCAATCGACGCGTGCATGTGCCATCATTCGGCAAAATTGGCAGCAGGTGGCGATCGCCTCTCAGACTTTTCAAGTGTTGCGGGGTGATGTGCGGCAGCGCATTAAATCATTGGATGGACAACAGTTCGATCGCATTTATTTTGATCCACCCTATGAAAGTGCTTTGTATGAACCCGTGATTGCAGCGATCGCGCACCTTCAATTACTTGCACCAAATGGTGAATTAGCAGTGGAACACAGCTCCGATCGCGCCAACATTGCCATCCCTTGCACCCTAGAAATGTGCCGTCAAAAAGTTTATAGCAACACAGCCTTAACGTTTTACCAGACGAGTCTTTCATCAGACAAGTAACGGATAGCTAGGGGATCGGCGGGTTAATAGTGTACCAACAAGTCCGGTTTCGACTACGCTCAACCTTCAATCATTGCGAGTTGAGCGCAGCCGAAACTCAAGCCACTGGCACTTTAGTTTCATGCAAGTCCCTAATCGCTTTAAAGAGTGCAATTGTATTAAAGTGCAAACGTACTGCTAAGCTGGAAACTAGGTCAGCGGCTTTGCCACAGCATGATCCCTCTGAAGCTCGTTCTTAAAAACTTTCTGAGTTATCGCGATGCGACTCTCGATTTTCGGGGTTTGCATACTGCGTGTATTTGTGGTGCAAATGGAGCGGGTAAATCATCCCTGCTAGAAGCGATCGCATGGGCAGTATGGGGTCAAAGTCGTGCAGCGGCTGAAGATGACGTCATTCACATTGGCGCTCAAGAAGCCCAAGTTGATTTCATTTTTAGCAATGACCAACAAACTTATCGCATTCTTCGTAGCCGTTATCGAGGGCAAGCGTCGTCGCTAGAGTGTCAGGTAGCACAGGGACAGCAGGAGACAGC
>JBBSHC010000794.1:0-2147 GCA_038253425.1 Leptolyngbyales cyanobacterium
ATTGATTAAACGCCTCGGTCTGCGGCGAGACATTGGTCGCGTTACCGTCAATTTTATGGGCTGCGCTGCGGCTCTAAATGGGTTGCGGGTCGCTAGCGACCATGTCCGTGCCCATCCCACTCACAAAGCCCTTTTGGTCTGTCTGGAACTCAGTTCTCTCAATGCGGTATTTGAGAATGAGATGAATGATTTGATTATCCACAGCATTTTTGGTGATGGTTGTGCAGCGGTAGTGGTCGGAAGCTGTGATGTCGAAGCCGCGATCGATCAACTGGTGCTTCGACATCACATGAGTCACCTGGTAGCGGGCACCGAAGATGGCATCACGCTGGGAGTGCAAGACAATGGCATCACCTGTAAACTGTCACGTCAACTGCCTGATTATATTGCGATGGGTGTGGGAGCCGCGATCGAACAATTCCTCAGCCACTATGGACTGACCAAAGCCCACATTGATTTATGGGCTGTACATCCCGGCGGTACACGGATTATCGAAAACGCCCAGCGATCGCTCGGTCTCAATGAGGTGCAAGTGGCTGATAGTTGGGCGATTTTACGGCAGTACGGCAACATGCTGAGTGCTTCGGTGCTGTTTGTGTTGGAACGGATGCTCAGTCGCCACGAATCAGCAGGACATCGACCCGCACCGCACCCTCCAGACCCTAAACATCTAGCGTGGGATCATCCAGGCACTGAGCGAGTGGGTGAGCGAGAGCATTCCTGGTTGACGGCTGAAAGTGGAACGCTCCTTCCTCCACTACCGGGGTTAATGGGTTTGGCGTTCTCGTTCTCACCAGGCGTAGGCATTGAAGGTGTCCTGTTTCAGAAAATGTAATGCCACTTGCGATTTGACCACGTTGGAGCAGGCATTTGGGATTGCACCTTCTCCATCAAGATGTGATCCCAACGATCGACTCAATGTGCGCGTTCAACCATTATCTACATGGGGTTGGTTTCCCAATTCACTCACTACAGCAAGGAGCGCATCATGAGATTTATTCGCTTTCTGTTAGAAATATCCTGGCGCAATATTGTCATTGCCACCGTTGCCGGATTTGTTAGCGGCAGTGGCAATGCCCTCCTCATTTCACTGATTAATCGTTCTGTGCATCAAGCCTCTTTACCAAATGCACTACTCTACTTTGCGCTGCTAGGCTTGTCGATTCTCATCACCAGCATACTGTCGCAATTTATGCTGATTCATCTATCGCAAAATGCCATTTACCAATTGCGACTGCGCTTAAGTCAGAATGTTCTAGCGTCGCCGTTGCAGCACCTTGAACGGTTGGGTGACAATCGCCTGATTGCTACGCTAACGGATGATGTTCGCACACTCGCTCATGCAGTGTCGGCAATTCCCAATCTCTGCGTTGATTTGGCAACGGTGGTGGGTTGTCTACTGTACCTGGCATGGTTGTCCAACCTTCTGTTTGCGTTGACGATCGGCTCCACGGGCGTTGGGATCTGGTTTGTGCAAACTCGTCTCAGCAAAGCCCAGCGGTTATTCTCCAAAGCCCGTGAAGAGGAAGACACGCTGTTCCAGCATTTTCAATCCATCATCACGGGCACCAAAGAACTGAAGCTGCATCGTTCTCGTCGCCAAGCGTTTCTGACCCAACAACTGCAAGGGAGTGCCATTACGCTGCGGCAGAAAAATAGCACGGCGATGAAAAGCTTTGCGATCGCCAATGGTCTTGGGCAATTATCTCAATTCGCCAGTTTGGGGTTTATTCTGTTCGTGCTGCCCTGGTTCATTCACGTACCCGTGCCGCTGCTGTCTACCTACGTGCTGACTTGCACGTTTATCTCTCTGCCCATGCAGAATTTGTTGAACCGGATGCCGGAACTGATGCGGGGAAACATTGCCCTGAAGAAAATTGAGCGCATGAAACTGTCTCTGGACAACCACGCGGAATTTGACACCGAACCCGCTGCGGCTCAACCCCACTGTAAACTTGAACTCGATCGCGTGACCTACCTGTATCATCCTGAGCCAGCCGACAGGGAACCGCCCAAAGGTCGCCCTGATGGAATGACGGCTGGTCGCCCCGATGACTTTCCTGATGAGCTGTTGGAGAACCTACCCGCTGGCGAACTCCAGGGTCGCCAACCCAATTGCCCCTCAGGACACCAACCTGACCATCGGC
>JBBSHC010000795.1:0-2137 GCA_038253425.1 Leptolyngbyales cyanobacterium
CTCAACGGTCAGGTAGCGGGTAGCATTATCCAGATCGGTGCGCGCTGCCGTTTTAATATCATCCACAACCTGATGACTTGCCAATACAATCAAGATGAGGGTGGGAACCATCACAAAGGCAACCAGCAGGTTAAAGAGCGTCTGTTGCAGTGACAGGGTGCTAATCGCGGGTGGGCGGGCAACCCAACGGTGAATCGGCAGATACGTCAGCAACAAACTGGCAATGAGGGCATTAAAAACACTATTGACGGGTTGCTTCAGCAAAATGATGAAGGCCTGTGTTGAGTCTAGATGCAAGACGATGGCGTAAAATAGCCAGACGAGCGGCATCCCAATAAAGAGCCAGAACGCTGCATCCAGCAAGACGATATTCTGCTGTGAGCGACGGTGGAAAAGCCAGCCCACAAACAGCGCTTCGAGTGTAAAGGTCAGCGTCGTATAGGGATGATGCCAAATAATGTACGTACAGCTACCAGCGATGAAGCCCGCCAACGTCCCCCAGCGAACTCCATACAGACAGACCACTAGCCAAACGGCGATCGAGCCAAATATAAAATCAATGTCGAAAAATAAGGTCCACCGAAAGTAGTTGCCTAAAAAGCCAGCGACAACCAATAGGAGCAACCCCCAAAGGTCTCGCTTGTAGAGCCATTTTGCTTGCAAGACAGCTGCCAAACCCATTTCGCCTCTCCCATACCCGCCTTGATATCCTACTCGCTTGGATCAATGAAAACAGCCTTTCAGCTGAGCCGTAAGGGATTCTATTGGCACATTTACTGCAACAGCTTTAGAAACTTACTCTAAGGGTTGACAGGATATTTATTCACAGCTGTTGGTGCTACGCAAATCCACTCTACACCGACTAGGGGTTAAGCCGACATAAACACAAAAAAGTGCAAGATAAGGCTACAAGTCTTTCTACGTCGGGCTTCTGGATAAAAGCTCAAACAGGCGTTCTTTGCACAACCCCTCAAAAAGGTATAGTCCATAACGAGATACGTGAGTCTCATATCAAGAAGCTCTTTGCGCTAGTTTCCAACTCAAGCAACGACTGCATGAGCAAAGAACGTCATATCAAGTGTTCTGCCGTCTCATAAGGTCTAAGACTTTGTGAGAAAGGCTATTTGGCGTTCCCGTAGCTTTGTGGCTTGGTCGGGTCAGTCCTGGCTTGAGGTTACACCCAGTCAGATCGGCAAATATCGGCGGGATCTGAAGCTGAAGGGGTTGAAACCGACTTCGGTAAATCACGCGCTCAATACGTTGAGATCGTTCTACAGTTGGCTCAGACGCAGCAACGGCTACCCGATGAATCAACCGCTGCCTACGGATGCGATCGATTTGGAGCGGCAGCCGGAACCTCAAGCCGCGCACATTGAAGCGAAAGATTTGAGTGAAATTTGGGCGGTGTTGGAGTTGGACGAGCGGACACGGGTGCGCGATCAGGCGATCGTGGCGGTACTCAGTCATGGACTGCGGGCTTCAGAGGCTTCGGCGCTCAACGTGAATAGCTGGAATGGCAAGATTCTGACGGTGCACCGATCCAAGGGGCAGAACATGAGTGAGGTGCCGCTCAACCGAGAGGCACGATCGCATTTGGAAGCGTATCTAGAGTGGCGACGGCAGCAGGGTGGAATGTTTGAGCCGATGCTGGAAAGTCCCATGTTTTTGGCGCAGGACCCAAAGAGCATTGGGAAGCGACTGGGGTACAAGGGCTTGCACAAGATGGTGAAGAAGTTGGGGGCGATCGCAGGGGTGGAGAACATGCATCCGCATCGCTTTCGACACACGTTTGGAACGGAGGTGACCAAGCGTGGGGCTGATCCGCTGTTTGGCAAGGAGTTGATGGGGATTAAGAGCGATCGGGTCTTTGGAAGGTACACCAAGGGCGTGTTTAAGCAGGCAGCAGGTGAGGCGTATTTGCGGGCGATCGACGAGAGCGAGGATGACAACCAAGAGTAACTACATCAGGAAGCTAAACAAGTTGATGTATTAGCCTCAAAGCCTCATTTCTTCATTCGCTTTTCTCAGGTTCTGCAACTTACGGGGTCTGAGTAGTAACGGATACTGTTGGCGAATTAGAAAAAGAAAAAGAAAAAGTTCTGAAACCTTGATTCTCTCGTTGATTCAGTATTGAGAG
>JBBSHC010000796.1:0-2134 GCA_038253425.1 Leptolyngbyales cyanobacterium
CAAGAAATGGCAACTCTCAATATTTTCAAACGCAGCATCTGTCCACACTGGAACTACATCATCAAGCCCCGCCCTGGACTAGACCCCAAAGTGTGAACTTATTTCTTAACAAGCCCTAAGTTTAATGACGCCCAGTAACTTAGATCGATCCATTCCATTAGCTCAACAAAAAAGCTGATGACTAGAAAAAGTAGTCTCTTGACACAGGCAAAAGATACAACCATTGCTTTCCACAGAAGGAGCGCCGCTCGTACCCACTCAGAAGACAAGCACCATGACTGAAGTCGATCGCGGACAACCCTTGTTGCACCAGCATGGACATGAAATGCAACCGTATGGCACCTTAATCAATCTCAATCTGCCGATCGCGCTCAACCCAACTGCCCGCAGCGAAAGTTGTGCATTGGTCAATCAGATCTTGGCAGATACCATCATTCTTTATCACCTCTACAAGAAGCATCACTGGTTGATGCGTGGTCACACGTTTTATCAATTGCATCTGTTGCTCGATAAACACGCCAGTGAGCAGCTTGAGTTAATTGATGCATTGGGGGAACGCGTGCAAACCTTGGGCGGTGTCGCGATCGCCGATCCGCGTCATGTGGCAGAAGTGACCAAAATTCAGCGTCCCCCGAATGGTGTGGAAGCAGTGCCCATGATGCTATCGCGGTTGCTGGAGGCACACGAATTCATCATCGGAGAATTACGAAGGGCGATCGACCGCACAGCCGTGAATCGGGACAACGGCACAAACGATCTATTAGTGAGTCAGGCATTGCGAACGCATGAGTCACAGGTTTGGTTTTTAGCCGAACATCTGGTGGATACACCACTGGTACGAAGCTAGAACAGTTCTAAAAGGTGGAGAGCAAAATCATGTACCAAATTTTATCTTCTCAACATGAGCAATTGCAGTCTGCTGACTCTCGTCAGCGCCATCGTAACCGAGGTGTGATGCTCTCGGAACAGGGATGGCAGACATTGACTCGAGCTGGTGTCCTTCATGATCAATGGGGCAATCGTTACACCTATGAAACCTTAAGTGAGCGATCGCGCCTTAACGATCGCACCGTCAGTCGTATTCTCAGCCGCGAAGTGAGAGTAGATAAACGTTCCTGAAAACGTTCTTTGCCGCGTTTAGCTTGCAGCTCACTGGTGATGATTATCTCACCGCTGATTGCGAGCCAGCCGTTCAAGCCATTGCTAGTCTTTCACACACGCTCAACTCAACCACTCCTACGATGACCACAACGTTGTCGTATCAGGAACTCATCGAACGCTATCAGCGTTTAAGGCAAGACTTGCGGCACCTTGCTCATTTACTCAATTTAGATGCGGTAAATGGAAACGCACCCTTACAAGTAACAGAATTCAATGTGCCATCGTTGCCTTAGAGGGCACGTTGGAAGGAGGAATTTTATGACACAACCGCTTTGGTTTTTTGGCTCTCGTCTCACCATTCTTGCTGATCACACTACAACAGACGGTCGGTACGATCCATCGAAGGTTACTTCTCTCCCGGTACACAAACACCGCTCCATCGCCACACACGCTATTCCGAACAGCTCTACGTGCTGGAAGGAGAATTCACAGTTTGGGCAGGTGAAAAAAAGGTGGCGCTGACCGCTGGCGAAAGTTTTCTGATTGCTCCCAGTATCCCTCACACCATTGGTGTGTTCACCGATTGCCCCGCTCGTGGGTTGGTCGTTGCAGCACCCAGCAGTTTTGCTCGCTTGATTGCAGCGATCGGTACGGTGAAAGAGGTAGAAACACCTGACATGGCGCTGTTTGAAAGCCTTTCCATCGAGATTGGCGACGAGCTTCTGGGACCTCCTGGAGCCTTACCCGCTGTTGCGATGAGCGCGTAGCCAGTCTCTCAGGGCAATGGACAAACCATCAGCCGGAGTTGTATGCATTTCCAACCGATCGCGCTTGACCAAGAAGCACATAATCACACTCACCATCTACACCTCAAGGAGCTTGACCATGAAATTCAACAAATTTGGCATCAATATCACCCTGGCGATTGCTGCCACGGCTAGTTTGCAAGTAGCTGCACACGCCACCACTAAATATGATTCCATCGCCAAACAGCTTGGGCTACAAACAGCGCAACCACAGGCAATTCAGCTTA
>JBBSHC010000797.1:0-2133 GCA_038253425.1 Leptolyngbyales cyanobacterium
GATTGTTTCGATGCCAGTATGGGTCACTGCCTTATATCCTTTTAGCTTCTACTACTGTGTCAGATTGATTTTGCGGGGTGGTAGCGTTGCACGAAGTGTTTTTAAGACCTCACGGGTGAAACGGCATCAGGATCGGTCTCTTTCTAGGCATCTATAAATCAGCGGAACAAAAGACAAGTGTTGTTTTTTGCCTAATTGCTACGTAAGCGCGGATTTCTACGACTGTTATTCGAGAGCCGAAGTTGAGTGTACCCATCTTTCTAACAGGGCACTTAGCTCATTCATCCTGATTGGTTTGCTAAGGTAATCATTCATCCCGGCTGCCAAACACTTTTCTTGGTCGCCGACCATCGCATAGGCAGTAGTCCCAATAATGATCGGCTGGGGCTGCTGATGATAACGCTGCCGCAGTTGCTGAGTTGCTGTGTAGCCATCCATTACAGGCATTTGGCAATCCATTAAGACAATGTCATAAGGTTGCACGGCAAATCGATCGAGCGCCTCTTGTCCATTCGTGACAATATCGGCTTGATAACCAAGTCTCTGTAACATCTTCATCGCCAGCATTTGATTCAGCGCTGAATCTTCTACGATCAAGATGCGGGTGGTACGGGCAATAGAGACTGGTAAGGTTACCGATGCCTGAGTCGGTTGTGCGTCTGCTTGCGTCTGCGGTTGCTCTAAGACGGTTGTGAACCAAAACGTAGAACCTTGACCGAGTATGCTGTTTACCCCAATTTCGCCATCCATCAACTGGACGATTTTGCGACAGATTGCTAGACCCAAACCAGTGCCCTCATATTGTCGATTGGCTGACGTTTCAACTTGCGTAAAGGGTTTAAATATTCTCGCCTGATCTTCTAAGGCAAGCCCAATGCCAGTATCTTGCACGCTAAAGTGCAAGTTCACAGTCGAGTTATTTATAGCTGGCTCTTCCTGCTCAACTTTCAGTACGATGTTGCCAGTCGGTGTAAATTTGATGGCGTTGCGAATCAGATTTGTGAGCACTTGCCGCAGTCGATCAACGGGTCCCACTAGCTCCTGGGAAATGACTGGCGCGATCACTACGTTGAGGGACAACCCTTTGGCATCGGCTTGCGGCTGGAAAAGCTGAATCAGATCTTGAATGACCGACCGCAGCGCAAACTGGGTCGAGTTTAATTTCAGTTCGCCAGCCTCTAATTTAGAGAGGTCAAGAATATCGTTAATGATGACTAGTAGATTTTCACCGCCACGCGCGATCGACTGAACGTAGCTTTGCTGTTCGGAGTTAAGAGCTTCCACCTCTAACAGTTGCGTAAAACCCAAGATGGCATTCATAGGGGTGCGAATCTCGTGGCTCATCGTTGCCAGGAATTCACTTTTTGCTCGGTTAGCCTTGTCTGCGGCTCGTTTTGCTTGCTCTAGGGCAACGTTTTGCTCCGTCAGCTTTTCTCGCTGCTGCGTTTCTTGTTCTAGTAGGTTAGCTTGAGCCAAAGCAATGCCAACTTGGTCGGCAACCGCTTCTAATAGTTCAATTTCATCGGTAGTCCATTGTCGGATCGCACTGTAATGAAGGAGTACAATCAGCCCATTGGGTACTCCCTGATAGGAGGTGCGCACGGCTAGCAGCGATTTGACTGCTGCCAAACACGGCATGGCTTCGTGATATACAGGGGTAACCGCCAACAGCAAGGGTTCCTGGACAACATCAGGAGAGGCGATCGCCCGATGTTGTGCAAGCAATTGTTCCATATAGGGATTGCCCAGGAGAGGTATATTAAAATCCTTAATAGATTCGTACCCTGGCTCACAATATTCTCCTCTAATAGGAATTTGGGGAATTGGTTCAGCCAAATAGGTGTGAATCGCGCATTGGTTGACATCAAAAGCCTGACCCAGGCAAGCAGCGGTTGTTTGAAAGATTTGTTGAGCATCTAGACTCTGACGAATCTTCTCAATGATGTTTTTTAATAAAGATGCCCGGTCTAACTGGTTTTGAAGGGAAGTTTCTGCTCGCTTGCGCTCAGTAATGTCTCGCACCATCGTGAGCACTTCGTTCTCGCCCGTGACTCCAATCCGCACTTCTTCGTCCACCAGGCGACCATCCACTGTGAGCTGTTGCTCATAGGTTTGCTGTGCCCCTGTTTGCAA
>JBBSHC010000798.1:0-2130 GCA_038253425.1 Leptolyngbyales cyanobacterium
AGCATCTGTTTGAGTGTGTACGTCTGCCAAAAACTCGGCAGCATGATCTGCATAAAAGCGGCAAACCAGGGCGCATTTCTCAACCTCCCCGATCGCCGACTTCAGCGTTTTACCCATTTCCAGCGTCATGATTTCGCCAAACGCGTCCTTTTCAGCGTCCAAAATCTGAGCGGCAGCATTCAACCAGTGCGATCGCTGCTCAAAGGTTGTATGTCGATACTGCTCAAAGGTTTGCTGTGCGAGTGCTAATTTGTGTTCGATCGCGGCATCCGTTAGCGCGTCAAAAACCTTAATCGTCTCTCCATTGACCGGATTAATTGTGGCAATGCCCATTTACGTTCTCCCTTTTCAACGCGCAATCAAGGCTTAGTCGTCGATCGCGCTCCTGCTAGTAATCGTTATTAATCCCCGAAATTAACCTCAGAAGCTCGCACCATTAACCTTCGTCCACATTACTGTGCTGGTGCTGAAGCATGACCAATACGACTTACGCATAAAGTGTTTAGATCCCCGACTTCTGGTTAAAACTTAGCCAGCAAACCTAACGCCATCGTAGAAGTCGGGGATCTTTGCATCAGTCCTAACCAAGCAAAGCAAGACGGTTGTGCCTGGCTCCTACTCGTGTTGAAACAATTACCAGTCATCAGTCAAACGAACGTAGCGAGTGAATAAACTTAATGGTGTGAAAGCGAACCAAGATCAACTTTTTGTATTTCTGCACACAGATTCAAAGTGGTTTCACCTGATTTGGGCATGTCTATCTGTCCATTGTGCCTGCTGCTCTCATCAATCTGGCGAGAAATAATGAAACTAAAACTAAGAAATGCAACTGAAAGCAGGCGGTATTTCGGTGTATGCCAGCAAACTGTCCCTCTCCCTTCGCAGTCAGACTAGATCGGTTGGTACCCCGAAGCCGTAAACTGAAGGATGCAGTAAACGATGCATTCAACCCCAACTGAACGACCCGTGCGAAAAATTGTGATTGCTGGTAATTGGAAAATGTATAAAACCCAAGCGGAAGCAATGGAGTTTCTTCAGGGTTTTATGCCTCATCTCAACGACACTTCAGACGATCGTGAAGTGGTGCTGTGCGTTCCCTACACGGACTTGGTGAGCATGTCTCAGCACTTGCATGGGAGCTTGATTCGCCTGGGTGCCCAGAATGTTCACTGGGAAACGTCTGGAGCCTACACGGGTGAGATCGCTGCCTCCATGCTGACCGAAGTTGGAGTGCGGTATGTGATCGTTGGTCACAGTGAGCGACGGCAGTATTTTGGTGAAACCGATGAAACGGTCAATTTACGCCTGAAAGCGGCCCAAGCGGCTGGGCTAACGCCAATTCTGTGCGTTGGTGAAACGAAACAGCAGCGCGACGCAGGTGAGACAGAATCGTTGATCTTAAGCCAGCTAAAAAAAGGACTGGAGACAGTTGACCAGACAAACCTGGTGATTGCCTACGAACCCATTTGGGCGATCGGCACGGGTGATACCTGCGAAGCAGTAGAGGCAAACCGAGTTATCGGTCTCATCAGAGCGCAACTAACTAATCCTGATGTGCCAATCCAGTACGGCGGCTCCGTCAAGCCTGAGAATGTAGACGAAATTTTGCAGCAGCCCGAAATTGATGGTGCCCTTGTCGGTGGAGCCAGTTTGCAACCGGATAGCTTTGCTAGGATTGTGAATTTTGTAGCGACACCGTAACGCTATGTCTTCAGATAGCAGAAAGACGAATTTTTTGTAAACCCAGGACGATTGTCTTGGGTTTTTGCTTTATATCTCCGTAATTGAAAGGAGGCGTCATTCAAAGCCTTCATGAAGATAGCAATCAGACTCCAAAAATGTCAGGAAATTGCCCTACAAGTGATGTAGGTTAACCTAGCATCTGATTTAAGTCACTAGGTTGCGTTCAATCTTGTCCTTATACTAGCTGCCAGTCCACAAGCCATCCGCCTTTAGCAGCAGCTTGCGTGTTTGATTCAATGTTGATGGGTGCTGATCGCGATCGCAGACAACAAGCTGTTACAGAAAAACTCGGCATTAAGTATAGCCGAGTAAGAGATACGGAACTTCAAGCAATGTTCTGTAGTCCTCAATGGCGGGAACACTATTTACACAGGCAGCGAACCGAAG
>JBBSHC010000799.1:0-2130 GCA_038253425.1 Leptolyngbyales cyanobacterium
CAGCGCTACTATGCGATCGACCAACAGCAGCGCACCACTTACAGCAATAGCGAAATGGCAGCGATCGCCATTAGGGATGCGATCGCAAACGCAAATTTGGAACCCGGTGCGATCGACCTGCTTGCGGCTGCCACCAGTTGGTCAGACTTGCTCGTTCCCGGCTTTGGTAGCATGGTGCACGGTGCCTTACCCGAACTTTCACCGTTAGAGGTTACGTCTAATCAGGGCGTTTGCTGTGCTGGAGTTGCTGCTTTGAAGTATGCCGCATCTCAAGTCAAATTGGGTGAAAAACGAGCCGCGATCGCGGTTGCCTCTGAACTGCCCTCACGCCTCTTTAAACATACTCACTTTGAAGCTGAGGCAAGCGTTAAAGCGGGAAAATCTCTTGGTTTTGATACTGAATTCTTGCGCTGGATGCTGTCAGATGGTGCAGGGGCATTCCTTGTTCAAGATCATCCCAAGCCTTCAGGCATTAGCTTAAAAATAGAGTGGATTGAGCTAGTTTCTCATGCCAATGCGTATCCCGTTTGTATGTATGCAGGCACTGAAGACGAAACCGCTCAAAAAAGTTGGATGGACTATCCATCTTATCTGCAAGCGGCTGAAGCAGGAGCCATCAATCTACGACAAAACATTCGGCTCTTAGATAATGTCATCAAGCTGGGTGTGGAAGGTTGGCTGAAATTAATCGAACGGGGTCGCGTTCAACCCGACGATATTGATTGGTTATTATGTCACTACTCATCACACTTTTTTCGGGGACAAATTGTGGAACTGCTGGAAAAAGCAGGCTGCATGATTCCCGAATCAAAATGGTTTACGAACCTCTACACACGCGGCAATACAGGCTGTGCCTCAATCTATTTAATGCTGGAAGAATTGTTTCATTCTGGCAACCTGCAACCGGGTCAAAAAATCTTCTGCTTTGTGCCAGAAAGTGGGCGGTTTACAACGGCGTATATGATGTTGACGGTTGTGGGAGGTGAGGGGAGCGGAGAGAGGGGAGAGGAGTCAGAAGTCAGGAGTCCGGAGTCAGGAGCAGGGGAAGCAGAGGGAGTAGGGGGAGTAGGGGAAGCAAGTCAAAACTCGGCATTTGAAACTCAAAACTTATCTTTCCAACCCACACACCCCACACCCTCCGCCCTATTCCCCAATGCCGACGAACCCATCTCCGCCTACTTGCTGCGTCAACTTGCCCTCATCTGGCTAGAGTTTGAGCGTGAGATTCGATCGGTGCCCATTGTGCGTAAGCTGCATCGAGGTGAGTTTACGGTGGACGACTACAAGGCGATGCTGCGAAATTTGCGTCCGCAGGTGGTGGAAGGGGCGCGGTGGATTGCGCGTGCTGCCTCGAATATGACGGATTTTCGGCTGCGATCGACCTTCATTGGTCATGCTCAGGATGAACACCGCGACTACCAGATGCTAGAGCGCAATTATGTGTCGATCGGGGGTGCGCTGGAAGACATTGTGAATGCGGAGAAGAACATTGGCAGTGAAGCGCTATCGGCGTTTATTTTTCATCAAGCCTCCCGTGAAAATCCGGTAGACCTGTTGGGCAGTATGTTTATTATCGAAGGGTTGGGCAACAATCTGGCGGGACAGTGGGCGGCGCAGATTCAGCGATCGCTGGGGCTGAAGGATGAACAGGTATCGTTTTTGGGCTACCACAGCGCAAATGATGAAGCCCATCTGGGCAAACTAAATGAACTGATCAACGCTGAATGGATGACAAAAGACATCGCCAATCGCATTCTCAAAACGGCGCGAGTCACTGCCCGACTCTATCGACTGCAACTCGAAGAAATTCAATAACGGGGTGAACTGTAGCGCTGTAGAAACCTGCACTCTGCTTTTCTATAGCGTTGCCGTCACGACAATTTGCTGCCCTCATCCATCATTTATGCAAGCGTCATGAGCCAAGCTGACCTTTTTTCACAACAGTTAGAAGCGGCGATATCGCCTTCCACAAAAGCCTACAGACTGGAACCACACGATCGCCAAAATCCCAACGCGTGGGATGCGCTCTATGTGGATCAGGCAATTCCGGTAGACCCGATCGCGAAGGGTTATATGATTCGGGACTTGCGAAACTGGACGCGCAGTTATTTGTTACTGCCGATCGCGTTC